>CAZJFI010000004.1:0-29420 GCA_964545265.1 uncultured Phocaeicola sp. | reverse complement strand
AATCCTTCGTACTGCATCGCAGTACGATGATACTCCACTGTAGTACGATGGTACTGCATCGCAGTTTGTTCGTACTCCACCGCAGTACAATGGATTTTCCTTATAAAATTTGCATTTCCTTTATTCTTTTATTAAATTTGTAAGCAATATGAATAATTAATAGAAATACCATGGCAAAGTACATCAAACAAGAAATGACCGACTTGCAGAAGACGGGCGAACAAAAGTCGTTCTACCGGATGAAGGTTGAACGGAATATAGATACCCAGGAGTTTGTAGAACGTATGTGTCATCCCGGCTCAGGCTTGAGCAGAGGGGAAGCCGTCAGTGTGTTGATTCGTGCGGCTGATACATTGGCTGCTTTGCTGGCCGAAGGTTATTCGGTCAGTCTGGATGAATGGGGCACGTTCAAGGCTACCATTGGCTTGGAAAAGGACAAGGATATGGATACCATAGACGGTGACGAGCCTAAGCATAATGCCCGCAGCCTTCGGGTGGATGGGGTGAATTTCCGTACCGACAGAAAACTGGTATTGAACATCAATCGCCGTTGTCAGTTGGAGCGTGCCGGTGTATCTCGTTTGCGTATATCTCCCTACACCAAGGAAGAACGTCTACAAAAGGCCAAGGACTACATCGAGGAACATAAAGCCATGCGCGTAAAGCATTATATGGCATTGACGGGACTTTCGCACACGGTAGCGGCCAAGGAATTACGTGAATTCTCTGAAGACAAGGAGTCGGGAATCACCTCCATGGGGCGCGGTGTTACCGTAGTATATGTATTAAGCTGATTTCAAACTATTTACATTGTAACAAACTTTGGCATATTAAGAAAAGTGTGTAGGTAAAGTGTGTAGGTAGCTTACTTACAAACTTTACCTACACACTCTATCTTGTTGATACTCAGTAGCGAGTGTAAGATGCAAGTAAAATCGAGAAAAACTTTTTGTGAGTTTGCGTAAATTCCCCATCTACACATGAGTTTCCAAAAACTTCACATGCCCGTCTGTACAGACATTCACCTCTTGAGTAGTAGCAGGGAAAAGAATAGTTTCACCGGCTTGCACCCCCACTTCGTATCCTTCGTTATCTTTTAAAATGCAGGTACCTTCCAAACAGATAAGGATGACAAAAGAATCAAGCTCACTATAGTCGAGAGTCAGGCTTTTTGTCAAATCATAAACAGAGGTGGTGAAATATGGACAACTGACTAATTCTACCGGTTCATTTTGTTTAGGAGCATAGTGTGTACGATAGTCTGCTTCTACCCGATAGTCGATGGCATCTTTCGCCAGTTCGGTATGCAGTTCACGAGGGCGACCGTTCTTGTCTTTACGATTGAAATCATAGATACGGTAAGTAATATTCGAGGTTTGCTGAATCTCGGCGATGAAACATCCGGCTCCAATGCTATGAATGCGTCCGGCAGGAAGAAAGAACACGTCACCCGGTTGTACGGCATAGTCGGCAAGAGCATCACAAATGGTATTGTCTTCTACCATGGCAGCATATTCCTCGGCCGTAACTTGTTTCTTCAAACCCGAACGGAGATGCGCCTGTCCGTTATTATTATCAATAACATACCACATTTCAGTCTTTCCCATGGAATTGTGACGTGCTTTGGCCAATACATCATCGGGATGCACCTGGATGGAAAGGTCATCGCAAGCATCGATAAACTTGATGAGCAACGGGAAATTATCTCCAAAACGTTCGTAGTTTTCCTTTCCTACCAACGCTTCCTTGTATTCTTTCACCAATTCACTGAGATTCTTACCGGCATCCGGGCCATTGGCCACGACAGACTCATCACCCGGCACATTGGATACCTCCCAACCCTCTCCCACTTGTGTTTGATGAATACCCTTAAGTTGCTTGAATGGGACAATCTTTTCCCCGCCCCACAATGTTGATTTCAAAATGGGGTTAAATTTAATTGGATACATAATTCGTTAATGGTTACTAATTTAATACATGGATTCATAAAAAGGGCACTAACCAAGTAGTGCCCTTTTCTCCAAACAGTCCTATCATCTTTTTTTATTCACTATTATACTGTACATTGTTATAATAGCGAACGTTTATATTCAACAACAGTCAAGAAGCGATTCAAATATTTTCCTGATAGTCGAACCTTATCATTCACGATACAGCATCAGCGTTCCCCATCCCAATTGGTCAAAGGCACCTGAATTAGTTCCGTAACGACTACTACCGTCAGCTCCACATTCCGGACGCATTTTGTCAGCAAACAGACTTACATATTTATAGCCCGAACTCACTTTCTTGATTTTTGCGTAATGGTTGTAATAGATTTCCCAACCCGGACGAATAGTACCGCGACCATCATCGGAAACAGATGTATGGATAGCTGAATGACTACTACTGTTTGAACAAGAACAACCCACACAATACTTGTACTCTTGAAACGGCATTTTGGATGTAGAAACCAACCAATTCCCGTTACTGTTCAAATTATCACTACCGTCTTTCAAATTATACAAAGCTGTATATTCTCCCATCTTCAACAAGGCATTATCCTTTGCTGCAAAAAAGTCAAGTTCTGTCACAGAAGAATTGCACTGATACAGTGTATAAGCCATCTGAGCCAAATTAGCAGTAACCGCTACAGACATCGCTGCATGCCCTTGGTCACGTCCACTTTCTTGATTCTGCGCTATCTCTTCACCGGTTCCCAACGGGTCGTCAAAAAAGGCTTGAATCAATTTATTGATACACCCATTGCCAACTCCATCATAGAAATAGTTCACTACAAAGTTTACCATTTCATTATCTTCCGCAAGAATACCGATAGCCAGATAAGAACACATATTCACCAAATCCCAATTAGACCAATAGTGATCATCACAAGTATTTTGATGGTTGGTCATAAAATCCTTGTTTTTGGATGCAAACACATCCAACATCCACACCTTGAACTTGGAAAAATCAGTAGAGCTCCAACCTTCATAAGAACGCATAATCTCACCTGCATTAGCAAAAGTATAACCTTGAGCACCTGCTGCCAACATCTGATTGGCATCGTTAGACTTAATACCCTTACAGGTCTTTACCCATGCATTCATTATTTCAACGGATTTGTCCGCATATTTAGAATCGCCCGTCAATTTCCACAACAAGGCAGTCTGATAGGCTGCAGCCGCATCATACATAGCTTGAGCATAGGCTTCCTTTCCGTCTGAAGTAATCCCCGCAGCGTCACCACGTACAATATACTCTAAGGGAGACGGATTATAAGTAGGCACCGAATAACGACTGTTCTTCAAAGCAGTAAAAGCATCTTTCACTGCTTGTGGAGCCGTTCCATTGTCCAAACTGTTCTTCACCCTGTCAAAATCGGCTTGGTTAAACATGGCACAAGGATGAGTATAAGTATAGGTAGCAGCAATCGGAGTATAAGTTTCCACTTTCTCAGGGATTTCAAGGTCTACCGTACCATATTCATTTTCCTGACAAGAGGTCTGCACTGCCCAAAGCAGCGCAAGACCTATAATTTTCATCAAACTTTTCATCCAATGTTATTTATTCAAATGTCAATCCTTCTGAAGTAATATAAGCCTTTACAGCTTCCAAAGACGGGAAAGTTTGTACCCAATACACCGCATAAGTAACTTGTTCTGTCAAAGTCGCCATATCAGCATATTTGAATTGGAAGGTAGCAAAGCTGGCCACTTGATCGGTAGGCAATAATCCACCGGTAGCAAATTTCTGAGTTGACAAATCGTATACCAGAACACTACTACCATCACTACAAAGTATTTCGTGTGCATATTTATTATTGCTTCCACCGACATTACCCTTGTAATCTGTTCCGTTACAAGAGCCAGAAGTATCCAAGTTAATATTTCGAGATGCTCCATACTTCACTTTCACGTCTTCCAAACGAATGGCTACAAACGGATATTTACCGGCATGTATCCACGTCTTGGCACTCTTACATTTGAAGTCTGCACGTTGCTTTGTAGCGTTTTGAGTGTAAGTTGTCACTGTCAATTTACCATATTCCCAAACAGATGAAGTAGATGTACCGTTACCCGACTGGTTATTGTGATTCCAGGTAATATTATTCGGATCATGGAAGAGTTCACGAACCAATCCCTCTTCCACTTGCAGAGTAATGGATGATGTGCTACCTGTTTCCGGGCAAACACCGGTAATGGTGACCTTGCCAAATACACCATCCTGATTAATGGTTACGACACCACCGTCAACGGTAGCAATTGTTTCATCACTTGAACTCCATTCAATCAATGACTTGGTACAATCATCAGGCACTGTTGTGTAGTTCAATGTAACCGTTTTATCGGCAATAGCCACCAAATATCCATTGTCCGCAGAATAATCTTGAGCAATAGAAATTTCTTTCGGTTGTACAACCTGAAGCACGGTTATTTCCTGAGAAGCAGAAAGATTACTACCATCCAATGCAGTAGCAGTTATGGTTACTGTAGCGCGATTACTACTACTTACTTTTCCTATAACCAATCCGTTTTTATCTACCGTAGCTACCTGCTCATTGGAGCTTGTCCACTTCACAGTCTTATATGTAGCATTGTCGGGCAAAATACCTACTGTACATTGTACTGTTTCACCGGCATATACTTCGGACGAAGAAGCGGACATCGACAAAGATTCAGCCTTAACCAATGAATTGGATACAACCACCTTCAATGTAGCAGGAATACCACTACCGGAATAAGCTCCATAAGGCGACAAGGTTATAATGGCATAACCGATACCATCCCCACTGACAGCATGAAGCATACCGTTTTCATCAACCGTAGCTACCGCCTCGTTGCTTGAAGACCATACCACATCTTTGTAAGTAGTGGTTTCCGGTTTGATTGTTGCTCCTAACGAAATACTCTCTCCCTTTATCAAGGGTAATACTTGTGTACCCGATTCATCTGTATACAACAACGATTGTTGCTGTTCAGGAATTATCATTTCTACCACCTTGGCAAATTCCGAGGTAGAAAGCTTGGTAAACTCATCGTCCTCACAAGCGGTAAACAATGCAGGAAATGTCACCAATAATAGGCCTTTCCATCCATTTTTCAATATATGTTTCATATTTCTTTCGTTATTTGATTAATAATTTTCTATTATTTCCAACCTGGATTCTGCTCCAATTGCGGATTCAACTGCAATTGGTCTGAAGGCAATGGATAAAGATAATGCTTGTCCTGCCATACACGATCCGAATAGATTACCAGACAACCATCACTACCTACTGTCCATTTTTGTCCCGACCAGTTCCCCTCATACCAAGTGCCGCTAAACAAGATTCCTTTCTGGTCCTGTGGCATTTCGACAGACGCTGTAGCCCAGCGCTTCACATCATCCAAGCGATGGCCTTCCAAGAAAAGTTCTACGGTACGTTCACGACGGATTTCCTCACGCATATTCAATCCATTGGCAGACACAAAACTATTACTTAATTTAGGCATAGTGGGATTTACACGCAAACGGACAAGGTTCAAAGACTTATCCAAATCATCATCGGCAATGGAGTTATTCAATTCGTATGCAGCTTCGGCATAAGTCAACAATACTTCTGCATAACGGATAATTGGGAAGTCGTAACTTTCATAATAATCATCTACATAACGTTCTGCCCCCCACTTTTGACAAATATATCCACTACCACCACGAGAATCGGCTGTCAAACAAGAACTCAAATCCTCATCAGTCCAAGTTGTACGCCATTTACCATCATTGTTCCAATATTGTTCACCATGATAAAGCATGTTATTATCCATACGGTTATCACGACTCTGGAATTCAGAAACAGCCGTTTTATAGCCTTGAAATAAAGGAGATTTATCAACTGGAAGGCCATCCGAGCAAAGATACATGTTCGCCAACTTGCGGGTTATATACACCACATTACCCACACAACCATGAGTCAAGTTGTAAGCAGTCTTATCACCTTCCAAATGACGCTTTATAAAGATATACTCTGTATTATCAGATTTTGTAAGCTTAGCAGGATTACATTGTTCACCATCTTCTAATGTAAACATATAACGATAGCTCTGAGTACCCAATATCTCATTATAGAAAACCTTGTATTTGCCCCCTTTAATCACTTCGTCTGCTGCATTTTTTGCAACAGTCAACAGCTCCGTACTACGAGTTGTATTAGCAGTTGCATCCATACCACCATTGTGGAACTTCTGCCAAGTACCTTCGTACAAAGCTACTCTGGAAAGCAAAGCCAATGCTGTATATTTGTTGATACGACCTGCTTCCGAAGAGGTTTCGGGTAATGCATCTGCAGCATCCTGCAAATCTTGAACAATCAAATCTACTACTTCACCACGATCATTACGTTCTCCATACAATATTTCGGAACTTACATCCAATGGTTCTGTCACGATAATAGCATCTCCGTAAATTTGCAACAATTCAAAGTAACAAAAAGCACGAAAGAATTTGGCTTCGGCTACAGGCACTGCAATACTTTGAGCATCTGAAAAACTCTTAGCATTCTTCAATAATAGATTAGTATAATATATACGTTTATAATTGTTCGTATAATTACCGTCGCTGGTAGGTATAGTGTTGGTACCTGCACTATACGTATTGATAGAAGAGGTACAAATCAAGTCGGAACGGTAATCACTATGAACATTGTCCCCAATTGCCGTATTAAAGTCATGAGGCCATGCATAGAACTGATTCGCAAAAAGTTGGAAGTTGGAAGCACTTGCCCAAACGGTAGTATCACTCAGTTGAGCCTTTGGTTCCAAATCCAAACAAGAAGAAGCTACAACCGCCATAGAGGTGAAACATACCACTCTTATATATTGTTTCAATTTCATAGCTATATTAATTTTAGAAAGTTAAGTTTACACCAAATGTAAAATTACGAGTAAAAGGATAACGTTTTACGCCTGAAGCACTACGTGCAGCTTCCGGATCCCAACCATCCTTAATCTTTGTTGTTTCCCACAAGTCTGTACCTGTGGCGTAAACACGTGCACCTTGTATCACTTTAGTCTTATCCAACCACTTCTTCGGGAAATTATAACCGATAGTAATGTTCTTCAAACGAAGATACCTACCATCTTGTGCTGTCAAAGAAGAAGGCTGATAATTATAGTTGTTAATATTACTATCCGTTGTATAAGGAGCATAATAGGCATCCGGATTATCAACACTCCATACATTACCCAATGAAGCCGTACTTGTATTGGTATAAAGTGCACGGAATGGAACGGTCATATTATCGATGTCACGATAAACAAAACGGTTAGCTGCTCCTTGGAAAATAACATTGATATCGAATCCTCTCCATTCGGCTCCCAAATTGAAAGAATAAGATATTTCCGGCGAATCACTACCTAAATAAACATAATCATTTTCATCGAGTGCACCATCACCGTTTTCATCGCAAAACATATTGTCACCTACACGAAGGTTGGATGGCATACCAATACCATTATTCTCATAATATTTGGCCTTATAAGCTTCCAATTGTTCTTCATTCTGAATCTTGCCTGCAAAGCGTAAACCAAATATTGAACTCAACGGATAACCTTGCATGGTTGATTTATAGCCTGATGAAATAACGGTTGTGCCGCCATAATCGGTCAATTCGTTGCGAGCAAAAGTAAAGGTACCGCCTACATGATAATTCACATCTGCTACTTTACCGCGATATGTAATCTGTCCGTCAAATCCCCAGTCCTTGAACTTACCCAAATTCATCTTCGGTGCAGCATCACCCAACTGAGCCGGATAAGTAGTAGAAACAAGCATGTCGTCATTCTTTTTCACAAAGTATTCCACCGTACCGGTCAATGCACCATTGAAAAGTCCAAAATCCAATGCTATGTTTAAATTCTTGATACGTTCCCACTTACGTTCGGTAGACGCAAATGTACCTGTAGTCTTGATATAAGAAAGTTTATTGGAGCCGATATAAGCACCATCATCACCAGCTGACACCAAATTATAGAACTGAATACCATCGTAATTATCAATACCGCTCTGATTACCGACTTCGGCATACGATACACGAAGTTTCAAATCGCTCAACCAATCGATATCTTTCATAAATGCCTCTTGACTAATACGCCAACCGGCAGATGCTCCCCAGAAAGCAGCCCAACGATTTTCCGGACGGAATTTGGAAGAACCGTCATAACGTCCGTTCAATTCCAACAGATAGCGTCCGCCAAAATCATAATTCAAACGGCCGAAATAAGAAAGTACTGCATTCTGATAGCGGCTTTCACTGCCACTCAACGTTACATCACCGGAACCATGTACTATTTCCAAACCACTCTGAATGTCTTCTACACTGACACCGAAATAAGTATAATCCTTAAATTCATACTGAGAACCTACGGTTAAATCTACCTTATGCTTATCTGCAAATGTCTTGCTGGCTGCCAAGAATCCTGACAATGAATAGAAATCGGTACGTGAAGAACTTTGTGTATAATACGAATTTTCCTGAGTAGGATCTGTACGTACAGCCATATTCCCTGCATAATTATAATAGGTTATAGAATTACCAACTATATCACGTGTTGCCGTACTGGTATTATACCCTATTGTGGCATTAGCCGACAACCAATCAGTCAATTTCCAATTTAAATTCTCACTGATATTGATAGCAGAAACCTTCAACTTATTGTTACCACCATATTCTACTTTTGCAGCCGGTGAGCCCCATGTACCCCAAGCGTAAGGTTTCCCATCAATTGTTTCAAAAGCAAGACCAGGCATTGGCAAAGTGTTACTCAATGCCGAACCTACCAAAGTAGGCGCCACTTGATCCTGACGATTGTAAGCAATTGAAGACTCCAATTTTAAGTTATCCGTAAATTTATAGGTATTATTCATTCGGAAATTATAACGTTGGTTGTTATTATCACCATATTGCAGGGTAGAACCATCGTACAAATAATTTAAAGAGATACGATACGATGACTTGTCTGTACCGCCTGAAATACTCATACTGTGTTCGGTACTCCAAGTATTACCAAATAATGTCTTTAACCAATTCACATCATCCGCAAACACAAAATCTGCCACATCCGTAAAAGCCGCTGAGCCAAAAGGATTACCCGAAGTCTGCAAATCAAGATAAGTTCCTTTGTATTTTTTTGCCAATTGTGCATAGGTATACCAAACATTGGTCAAATTGTTGTCGTTGGTCAACGTAGTAATTACACCATCGGCCCACTGCTCCAAACTCATGGCTTCTTGCATCAAACCAACGGTTTTCAAAGTAGCTGTGCCACTGTATTCTACTTTAACCTTTCCTTCACTTCCTTTTTTGGTTGTAATCAACACAACACCACCTGCTGCACGTGAACCGTAAATAGCCGCAGAACCATCTTTCAAAAAACTGATAGAAGCTATATCGTTCGAGTTCAACAAACGAAGCTCATTAACACTTTCGGCTGCCACACCATCAACGATAATCAACGGGTCTGTAGAGTTTACTGATACTGAACCACGTAAATTCATACTCCAACTTTCATCACCCGGTGCTGATGAACCACGTGTAATAATTACACCCGGTACCTGACCTTGCAAAGCTTGTAATGGACTTGAGAGAGAACCTTTTCCAACAAAAGCCTTGTCATCGACTGTAGCGACAGAACCTGTCAAAGATTCTTTTTTCATAGAACCATAACCCACAACAACCACTTCATCCAACACTTCCGTATCTTCCTTCAACAAAATTTGCAAGTTCTTTTCGTCTCCTTTTACTGTTATTTCCTGTGTTTTATAACCAATAAAAGAAACCACCAATGTACCTTTGGCGTTTGATAAAGTAAAATTACCGTCAATGTCTGTAATGGTTCCGTTTGTCGAACCTTTTACCATAACATTTGCACCAATGATGGGCATACCTGTAGCATCAACTACAGTTCCCCTCACTGTACCCGACTGCTGTACAGTCCGTACTTCAGCTACTTCAGCTATAGCTATTTGTGGTGAACTTATCCAACCAACAAACAGCAATGCTGACGAGAAGAGAATCCTCTTTGAGGATAAATTAAATGTTCTCTTTTTCATAAACTACATTAATTAAATTAACAAACATATGATTATAAATTCTTTCCATAAAGATTAGATACATTTTCTAATATATTCGCGTACTTCCTTACGACTAATAAACAGATGATTTTCTACCGTTCTTTCAGAGATATTAAGTTCTAATGAGATATCAGCAATAGCTTTACCTTCAAACCTGCTCATTTGATAAACAGTACGACGTTGAGGAGGTAGCAACCTCATCCGATTCATCTCATGCCCAGCCAAATCGTCAGCTATAATACGACTTTCGGTTTCATTGGAAGAAGTAACGGTTGTTTCAATCAAATAGCAGTCAATTTCCTGTTTTTTGTAGTGACGGCGTAAATAGTCGGTCACCAAATTACGGGCTATGGTAAAAATAAAGCATTTGGTTGTTTCCTCACAGAGCATTTGCTTGTACTCCATCAAACGTACAAATGTATCTTGTACCAAGTCTTCTGCCTCTTCTTTATTCCCTATTTTATAAAAAATATATTGGAAGACAGAAGTACGAAGATTCCGATAGGAGGCTTCGACGATACGAGTGGATTTTACAGTGATGTTTTCCATGTCTTCAATTATTTAAGAGTTACATTTCGTAATGCAAATGTAAAAAGCAAATAATAAAAGATAAAATTTTACCATCCTTAATAAGTTGCTCCTAATTAAGTTAGACAAAAACACACAAAACCACTGATTAATAAGATATTAAGCACAAACAAATACAAGTCTTAAATTATTATTTGAAACTGAAGCAAGTGGAGTTATTGTTCTTTTCGGCTGATATATTCGTTAGGAGTAACCCCTGTAACCTTCTTAAAAGAACGGAAGAAAGAAGCACGCGAATTGAAACCGCACAATTCTGCTAATGCGGATAATGTATATTTGGAATATTCACCGGATTTTACCAAACGTTTGAATTCATTAATGCGATAACCAGTCACATAATCGTAATAGCTACAGTTAAGGTACTGACTGAACAAATAAGATAATGTATGTGAAGAAGTATTCAATGCTGAAGCCAAATCACCCAATTTTAAATTGGGATTTGTATAAGGCTTATCAATTTGCATATATTTTTCCAATGCTTCTGCCAATCGTTTACATTCGTCTTGACTGATTCGATTGGTCTTGTATTTTTCATCGGTCGTATTTTTCATGTCTTCTACCGGTATTTGCGATCCTCCCATCGGAATATATTCCGTTGTAGAGGAGGGATGATTGAAGCGATAATGTTTATAAAATATGCCAAGGGATAGAAGCATAACAGCACTCGAGCATATAGCAAAAACGACTCTCCACATGCCGGAAGGAGTTATTTTGACCGTCGTTTGCACTTCTGAATTCATATTACCCGTTTGTCTTACTTTAAACGTATAGGTTCCTGCATCCAAGTTATAATAGGTTACTTCCGAAGCGCCCTGTAAGGATTTCCACTCCTTATCTTCACCCACCAACTGATATTCATAACTCATATAAGCAGGAGCCGTATAACTGAAATCAGAGAAACAAAATGTGATGTTTTTTTGAGAAGAATCAAGTTTTAAGTTGGAAAGGACATCACCAGATAAAACAGGCTGACTTCCATTCACCAAAACATCAGTTATTGTCAACGGATAAACAGGTTCGTTGTTTCCATAAAGGCGAGACATATTCAAACATAACAAGCCTTTGGTATTGGTAAACCACAAATTTCCATCCTTATCCTTTATAGAAGGATAAAGTGTAAAGATTGGATTAGGAATACCATCTACAAAATCGTATGAAACAAATCGCTCCTTCTTGTCGTAACGGAACAGTCCCTTATCCGTAGCAATCCACAGCCAATGTTCAGAATCTTCTATGATAGACATACCGTTCCGACCATCCAAAGGAGTATCCGGTTGAAGAGAATGAAAGGTAGTCATTCCCAAATCTGAAATAAACATACCTCCCTTGTCAGGGAAGAAATAAAGTTGATGATCAGAATCTTCGTATACAACACGTACTTTTTCTTTGTGAATAAATCCATCGGGAAAAACATCTGTACGAATGGTGCCGGACGATGGATCCCAAACGCACAAACCATTCTCTGTACAAATCCATCCTTTCCGTGTGGAATCAAAATAGATTTCGTATACATTCCCTGCCGGTAATTTGGAATTGGCACTGGTGTAATGAGCTATTTGCTCCCCATTCCGATAACAAAATACACCTTCGGAAGTACCTATCCACAAAGCACCTTCAGCATCTTCCTTTAAAGTAAAAATCTGACCTTTAGAAAAAGGCATATTACCATCCGGATCAAAATCGCGTATCTCCAATGATTCCGGATTCAAAATATACATACCACCCCCATAAGTACCTACATAATATTCTCCCCGATGATACAAAATACTGAAAATCATATTAGAACGAAGCAAAGGAGACTTAAAGGATTTAAAACGTTTATCCTTTTCATTGATGTAGTACAACCCATCGCGAGAACCAATCAATTTTTCATTACCATGAATATATAAGGCCCGAACCGGTACATTACGGGTATCCAAGTAGGACATAAATGAATAAGGAGTAAACAAACCGTTTTGATACAATGTATAATCCAGCCCTTGTTGATAATAACCCACCCAAATAATACCTTCTTTATCGACCAATAAAGAATAAACCGAATTAGAATGTAAACCACCATCCTTTCCAACATCGTGACGAACGGAATGAATGATTTTGTTCTTACGGGTATCTATAAAATGTATGCCATTACCATCCGTACCAACATACAACATGTTATTTCCATCTGTAGAGAGTGAAGATATGACATTACAACCTACATCAATATAGCGCTCGAACTGTTTGCTCTTCAAATCGAAACGAACAATTCCTTGATCTTGAGTAGCCAAATAAAGATAATCCCCAACCTTAGTTATACACTTAAATTGACATATATGCAATTCACCTTCCTGATTATAGTACTCTGACATTCGGTTATTCAAAAGATTCAATGCGTATAGCCCTCCCTCGGTAGCCATCCATAAATAATTGTCGTCACCACTTGTCATACCGGTTATTACATTGGCCGATGATAATATATTAGCATCTATCAGCAACTGTTGTATCCGTCCAGAACTATAAATATACAATCCTTTATCGGTTCCGATATAAAGCGTTCCTGAGGAATCCGACAACAAAGAATGAACAGGTATGTCAATCACATCGCGGACAATAGGTTCCAATATGTTGCCCTTCTTGTCCACTCTCCACAAGCCCATACCATTTCCCATCCAAATTTCATTGCCTGGCAATTCAACAATGGCACTGACTCTTTTCAATTTCTCATTTGCCCCGCTTATCGAAAAGCGCTTGATATGGACTCCATCAAAACGTTCCAACGAATTACCTGTACCTACCCAGACATACCCCATCGAGTCCTTATAAATAGCATTGACCAATAAATCGGACAAGCCTTCCGTAACCGTTAGATTACGAAAGGCTGTTGGACTTGAATGGACAATCAAACTCATCCATATAAAAAATAAAGTCAATATGTACTTCAACAGGCTTTTCATGTACTCATTTATTATTTCTGTCCCAATCAAAGTTAGAAACATGGAACAAATATAACAAAAGTTTTACATCCCCTCAAATTTTAATGGCTTTTCTGTAGGCAAAAGTTTTATTTCCTTTCCATCCATTACCAACGTACAAGTTTGAGAGGAAGTATACCACCAGTTCCCTTCCTTGTTTTCCAGCAACACATCGGCCGGACTATCACAAACAAGAGTCAATGAAGGAATTTCCAATCCGGTTCCATTTCCCATAAATACCATCAAAGTGTTATCACCCATACTACTCCAGATAGCATAAGTGGCTTTGGCTTTCATTTTTTCACTTTGGCACATTTCATCGGCCTTATCCGAAGAAAGAATCATATCCTCTCTCCCATCCTTATGGTTTACCTGAATAGCAACAGTACTATTTGATAAACTTTGTAGAACGGGATAAGAAACGCTTGCAATGGTGCCAGACTCGCTATCTGTTGTAGGTTCATAAATCGCTACAAACGGCCGGTTCCAAGCTTCGCCATACTGACGGGCTATGAAAGTCAATGTGGGTTGATTGGATATATCGTAAGGCATATCTTTCAGACGGCTCAAGCCTTCGGTCATCGGGCTAAGGGCAGAAAATACTTTTCGGTTTTCCTCTCCTTTCATCCACATGTGCATATGCACATCATCACCTTGCTGCACATCGATTGTATAAGTAGCTTTAATGTCCTTCGATGTCTCCGCACTCTTCTTGTCATAAATATAGGAATAGGCATAGAGATGAGCACCGGCAAAAGAGAGTTCTTCGGTAGGCTGTAAGTTCAAATCGCTTCCATCGGCTGCCACCAATTTCATCACCTGTCCCATATTATGATAGAAATAATCGTGCATCTTGTCACCTCCTTCTGCTTTTTTGCTACGGAAAACATCCACATAGTAACCCGTCTTTTCGCCCGTAGTGACAATGCTCATCAAACGGGTTTGGTCGGCTTGCGATTCGGGTTCACGGAAATACATATTACTATAAGTAACCGATGAATAAGGCACCTGGTTTCCCGGTTCCGGATAACAGGCCAATAATTTGAATGGATGATTGCTCTTCATAACCGGATAAGAAGAGATGCCATCAACACAAACGGTATTATGAGAAGGGAACTGACTGTACCATTCCAGATAGTCGATTCCTGAATAAAGAGACAACCCAATCCCTGCGTCAGGCGCCAAGCGATAACCCTTGCCATATAGTTCCATATTAATACCATTGGCATGCATGTGGTTTCCCTCACTCCCATTCAAGGCAATCATCAGGCTATGCTGTTTATCCATTCCATTGCGTTGTACCAGCCAACTGGCATTAGGGGCATGAAAAGTGGGGGTTACATAGTCGTTGATATCGGCAGTTTTAATTTTAGCATCCACTTCTATTGGCTTCTCACTGAAGAAAGAAGCGATAGACACACTTGGTTTCTTGACTTCTGCCGGCTTGTCTGTATTGGGATCAAGTAACTTCAACAATGCGGTAAATTTACGTTCCTGTTCTTTCTTTCCATGTAGCTGGGCATTCGCAACCAACCGACGGTAAATAGTAGGATTTAATGTTCCTGGATGTGTATCACCAAACCCGATATACATCCGATCGGGGAACAAATACTGAAAGTTGGTCTTGGCCGCTTTCTCAATCACCGGAATTTCTTTCATCAAGTCCAATCCGAAATTGCGGTCGAATATACTTACCATATCGGTATAATCGTTTAGCACTACTTGACTATAGCCCGCACATTCGGCCCAAACACCAGTATTTGCATCGTATCCGTACTCTGCCAACTGTTTCAGCGACCACTGACGGATGGAAGATTGATTCAATACGTAATCGATATAATACTCACGTCCCTTTTGATCATCATAACAGGCGTTATCTTCCAACACCAATCCGATGTTCAAGATAAAACGGGCTTGCATCAAATTCCAATTATTATGAGGCACCCCATTATCTATGATATTATCCGCCCATTTCTTGAATGCTTTAGCATATATATCCATTTTATCAGACCTGCTCATTTTCAGATAATCGTATAGAAAATCGTACAAAGGCACCAAAGCGTTGATTACATCTTCATGAATAACCTCAAAACTGCTCATCCCTATCAAGGTCTGTTGATGACCATGATTCAAATCCTTCGGAACATTGCGATAATAGATACCGGTCATGTACGTATCAAAAACTGAAGTTGCCGCTTCAGCATACTTCCTTTCACCCGTAATCCACCACAAGAATGCCGCATCGCGAGCAATTTCCACAATTTCGTTGTTGATGCTTTGAATGATATTCCCCGTCTTACTGATGGTAGCCCATTCATAAGGTTGCCCATCCAACATCTTATTACGCAACCACAATCCACGAGGGTCTTCCTGATAAGGTTGAAGTTCTTCCATTTTAGGACGAATATAGTTCGTAGCATGGCTACGGGCACCGGATAGCATCACCGTAGGCACCGGGGCCTTTTCACCGCCAGCATGATCAAAATATTCTCCTTTTATATAGACTTCCGTTGCACATGTTTTCCAGAACATCTGCAAACGTGAACTCAACCAATCTGCCCCTTTATCTACATATTGATCTGTCCGTACTTTTAATTGTTGGAATACATCCGAAGCCCATGCCTCTTTTTCAATCATACGTTGTACTTCCCGAAGATTCGATTTCTCAGTCAAATAACGGGGGTGTTCATCAGACAATTTGTCCAACGAAAGATTATTCTGAGCTGCCAGCACATTTGCCAACAAACATAAGCAAAGACTTACCATCAATCTATTCATACGAGTTTTTTATTTAATATACGAACGAACCGTCTCAACCACTCAATCCAAGTTCCTCATCCGTTCAATATATTCTTTCGGTGAAACACCATACATCTCCTTAAACGAAGTTGAAAAATGTGAAAGGTTGGTATACCCTACCGTATAGGCTATCTCGGATATGGTTAGTTTATGCTCGGAAACCAACAAGGAAGCAGCTTGTTGAAGCCGGATATTCCTGATAAAGTCACGGGGCGACAAGTTAGTCAACTCCTTGAGCTTTCGATGGATATGCACTCGACTTAACCCGACTTCGGATGCCAGCTTTTCTACACTGAAATCAGAATCGGCCAAATGTTCGTTGACTACCTTCATGATTTTAGTCATCAGTTTTTCATCGCCCGATTTCATGACAATACTTTTTTGCTTGTCCTCTTGTTGCTGGGCTCCCGTAAACTTATTCCGCAACATACTACGATTAATTATCAGATTAGCTATGGTGCTTTTCAACAATTCGAGATTGAAAGGTTTCACCATATAGGCATCTGCACCTATCTCCAATCCTTCCAATTTATCTTCAGAATTAGATTTAGCAGTAAGCAACACAATAGGAATATGATTGATTTGAGGATGCTGTTTCAGTTTGCGGCATAAAGTCATACCATCCATTTCGGGCATCATAACATCGCTGATAACCAAATCGGGGGAATCAACCAATATCCGTTCATAGGCTTCTTTCCCATTGGAACAAGTTTGTATCAGATATTCATCGGCCAATTCCGATTGAAGGTAAGAACGAATTTCTTCCTCATCTTCTACTATCATCACTTTAACACGTGTTTGGGGCTTTGTTTTTTTCTCTTCAATATTGCTTTCTTCCATTGTATCGACTAACGCAATTTTCTCCGGTCTAATTAACAAGGGGTTGGATATCAGAGTAGTACTTCCCACTTGTTCCAATTCATCGGATCGTAAATGTGCAGCACCCATGGGTATACGAATGACAAAACGGGATCCACATACCTCTTCCCGGTTTTCGGCATACAATAATCCGTGATGCAACTGCACCAATGATCGCGACAAATGCAATCCTATTCCAGTACCTAAATTGGATTGGGTCACGTCATTGTCTATCTGATAAAAGCGTTCAAATATCCGTTCTATCTGATCTTTATTGATACCTATACCGTTGTCGGTTATCGATATTTCAACATATTCCATCAAAGCGTCTTTTCGGTCTTTATCACTTCCCGTACTTAGTTTTACCTGTATTTCACCTTCTTCGGGAGTGTATTTGAATGCATTCGACAGCAGGTTCATCAGTACTTTATCAAAGTTATTCAAATCTACCCAAACGAACATTTGTTTCATGGAATGTTCAAACGTAAAATGTATACGTTTTTTCTTAGCCAAATAATCAAATGTCAGCATCAAATCATTGATAAAGGCTACCATGTCGGTTTCACGGAATTTCATGTGCATCTGCCCCTTATCCAACTTACGAATATCCATCAATTGGTTGATAAGTCGCAAAATACGTTGGGCGTTCCGATAAATCATCAAATAGGTTTGATGATTGTCCGGATACTTCCGTTCGGCTATCAACTTCTCCAATGGGCTGATAATTAAAGTCATTGGTGTGCGGATTTCGTGAGAAATATTAATAAAGAACTGAAGTTTGGCTTCGCTCAACTGTTCGGCATGCTCACGTTTCATCAATTCCTTACGATGACGGGCACGAGTCAACATATAGTTCACAATTCCATATATCAATATCAGGAACAACCCCACATATATGGTATAAGCCCACCAAGTACGATACCAAGGTGGAAGAATTTGAATCCGTATAGAACGAATGGATGAATAGGTCCCATGATTGGAAGCTTGTACTGAAAAAGTATATGTACCGGGCTCCAGATTATTATAAGTAACTCTATTATCTCCCGGCGTAGTAGTTTGCCATATATTCCCCAAACCATCCATCTTATACCGATAGTATATCTGCTCTGGATTACCGTAATCCAATGTAGAGAACTGAATGCTAAACGTATTGTCATCATGAGACAGACGAAACCAATCCGCCTCCTGAACAGAACTGGCTATCACTGGGCGATTACCCGACAATGTGTTTTTATGTACAGCTTGATTGTGTATAAAAAAACCTGTTATCCATACATTCAAAGCATCTGAAGTGGTTCTAAACATTTGCGGCCAAAAACCAGTAACCCCATTCACTCCTCCAAAATATATCTTTCCGTCCTTATTCTTAAAGAAAGCGCCATGGGTAAATTCATTACCTTGCAATCCATCGCCTGCATAGTAATTGACAAAACGATTATTGCTCCTATCAAAACAACTGATTCCCAAATAAGTACTTACCCATATACGATGCATGTTGTCTTCACAAATACCACAAACCACATCATTAGAAAGACCATCAACGGTTGTAAAATGCTCAGTTACTTCCGTATCTTTATGATAACAATACAACCCATCAGAAGTACCTATCCAAATGTTTCCTTGAGAGTCCTCCATAAACGCATAACCGATACAATCTTTAACGACCATATTGGTTTGGTTAGGATGCAAAAAGTTATCGGTTATTGGATTAAAACAACTGACCCCTTGATAATGACCTATCCACATGATTCCTTCACTGTCACAAAACATGTAATTTATATAATCATTAGGAAGTTCGTTGCGTTTCAGATCTCCTTTCTCGTCTTTTGACGATTCAAAATGTCTAAGTGTTTTAGAAATTATATTGTATTGATAGAAACCGGAACCTAACGTAGCTATATACAAATTCTTTTGTTTGTCTTCGGCTATAGAAAGAACCTTTTCATTCTCTATCTGTGACAAATAATCACATCTGCCACTCAAAGGATCCAAACGACCTATTCCTTGCATATAAGAACCTATCCACAACTGTTGTTCGGAATCTCTATAAATACACATTACCGTATTGGGGACCGAATTAATTCGAGCATCTGAAGTATAATGACGTATACGTTTACCTTCTTCATCTAATTCAAACAGTCCTTCATTATCGGCTCCCACCCATAAATGATTATTGTCATCTTGATACACCGACATAACACATCCTTTTCCTATGGGGTTGTAATGTATGGATCTGTTACCATAATATTCGAATGTATTTTCAGTTTTCGGAATAAAGACAATTCCTTTCTGAAAAAGCCCGAGCCACAAATTACCTTTTTTATCTTGCAGGATGGAATGTATTTTTCCATCAGTAAAGTCAAAAGGCGCTGTATTGATAATAAAATCTTCGATTTGTTGTTTATCTTCACGATAGACTTTCAACCCTTGACCATCTGTACCAATAAGCAATTTTTTATCTATAAAAGCCATACAATCAACAGGAAGCCGACTACCCTTCTTATATGGAATCTCCTCAAATTTTCCCGATTTTCGATTATACTTCAGTAACCCTTGTCCTTGAATACCTACAAAAAGCGTGCCATTTTCATCTTCCAATAAAGCCGAAACATTATCACCTGTCAATATCGGATATTTATAAATGTGAGTTTCATGGGTTTCGGGTAAATAACGAATCAACCCGTTCCCTTCAGTGCCAATCCAAATGTTATAATACGAATCTTCGAATACTTTTAACTGAAAATTATAATTGGCTTGTTGTAAAAGAGAATCCAATGAATAGGCACAAGTTCCCGATTTATCCAGGCAAAACAAACCTTGTCCTGAAGTAGAAACCCACACATCTCCATTATGCAGCTCACAAAAATGAGTAACATGTGGGTAAACACGACGCCCATATCTAATCATGGGAATTTCTTGAAAAGTATCGGTTTCAAAATCATGTTTCATCAATCCGTCAACACATCCTATCCACAAATGCTGATGACAATCTTCAAAAATAGTACGTACATAATTGTTCTTGATAGAAGTACTGTCGTTCACTATATTTCGATAGGTAGAAAATGACATCCCATCAAATTTATTCAAGCCATGTTCTGTGGCTCCCCAAATATAGCCACGACTGTCCTGAAACAACTGATTAATCAAGCTGCTCGAAAGACCATTCTCTGTAGAATAGAAACGCCCTATCTGGGCATTCAGCGCTAAAGTTATGTTACATAAAACAAAAAGTAGTCCGTATATTTTAAGAAAATGATTCTTCATAATGTTACATTTTTGTCGCAAAAATAATAAAAGGCTGCAAAAGGGCACAATCTAAACACCATAATTTTAACAACGAGAGTTCTTAAACATGTTAAAGGACATAAACGTTACATTAAACAAAATATATGTTACGCAAAGAAAAGTGATGTAACAAGAAGTAATCACAAATATTACGCAAACAAATATCCGTTAGACTTTAATCCTTTAAATTTGCATATGTAAATTTGTACAAACCTATAAAATTAATGCTTATGACAACATAGAAAGATCTCCCTCTATATTCCTTTATTTAATAAGGTGAAAGAAAAGAACATACATAATTATTCATTAAAACAATTCATTATGAAATGCACAAATCTTTATTTTAAGCCACTTGCGCTTTTATTCCTGTTGTGCTTGGTACCTCTTTGGTCTTACGCCCAAAGTATCAGTATTAAAGGTACCATAAAAGACAACAGCGGTGAACCGGTTATCGGTGCCAGTATTATACAAAAAGGCACTACCAACGGTACCATCAGTGATTTTGACGGAAATTTCACACTGAATGTTCCGTCTAACAGTTCCATTATCATTTCTTTCGTAGGCTATAAAGATCAGGAAATAGCCGTAAACGGGAAGAAGCAATTCGACATTATCATGCAAGAAGATGCCGAAGTGTTGGATGAAGTCGTGGTTGTAGGTTACGGTCAAATGAAACGATCCGACTTGACAGGTGCGGTAGTGTCAGTAAATGATCAAGCCATTAAGAAATCGGTACCGACATCCATTGACCAAGTTCTTCAAGGACGGGCCGCCGGTGTACAAATTCAAGCCAACTCTGGTACTCCGGGTGCTTCAACTTCTATACGCATCCGTGGTATCAACTCCTTGAATGCTACCAACCAACCAATTTTCGTCATCGACGGTGTGGTAGTTGATTCGGCAACAGATGATGAAAACAGCAATCCGCTTTCAAGTATCAACCCAAGCGATATTGTTTCGATGGACGTATTGAAGGACGCTTCGGCCACAGCTATATATGGTTCGCGGGCTTCTAATGGGGTTATCATGATTACCACAAAACGTGGACAAGCAGGAGAAGCCACAGTAACATATGACGGCTATATAGGTTGGCAAGAAATGCCGAAACAACTTGACATGTTGAATCTGCGTGAATATGCTGCACACCACAACACTCGTGCAGAAAAATTAAGTAGCGTAACTCCAAGTGATGCATTTGTACGACCTGACCTATTGGGTGAAGGTACCAACTGGCAAGACGAATTGTTCCAAAAGGCTATGATGACCAGCCACAACCTTTCCATTACAGGGGGTAATGAGAAGACAACCTATGCCATCAGTGCCGGATATTTAGATCAAGACGGTATTGCTTTGAACTCCAGTTTCCGTCGTTTGTCAACACGTGGTAATATAGACACTCAAATCAAGAAATGGTTGAAAGGTGGCATCAACTTCTCTTTTGCTGAATCCAAACAGAAAGTTGGGACAGACAATAACACCATCATGAGTGCATTGCAACAACAGCCTACAGTAGCTGTAACTTCTACAGACGGTTCATTTGACGGCCCGGACGATGTATGGATGCCTGACAATCCGGTAGGTTTATCTTCTATCCGCACCAATGAAAACCGAAAGACCAATTTCCGTATCAATACTTATTTGGAAGCTACCATCTTTAAAGGATTGACATTCAAGACTGAAATCTCTACCGACTGGAACTTTAACAAGTTCTATTATTACCAGCCTGATTATCAGTTTGGGGTAAAAACCAGCGATACACGTACCTCAAAATGGACCAAAACAGATACCAAATATTGGTCATGGCGTAACATTCTGACGTATGCCAACACTTTTGCCGAAAAACATAATATTAATGTCATGTTGGGACAAGAAATGTCACATTCCAATTGGGAGAACCAAGTGGGTACTGCTACCGGATTTTTGACCAATACTACCCCAGACTTAAGTGCCGGTGATGTAACAGCATCGACAACAACTGGTACACGAGTTGAAAATTCCATTGCTTCATTCTTCGGTCGTGCCTTTTATTCGTATGCCGACAAATATTTATTAACAGCAACTATCCGTCGAGACGGTTCCTCCAAATTTGCAGAAGGCAACAAATGGGGATGGTTCCCATCCGTAGCTTTGGCTTGGCGTGCTTCAGAAGAAGGCTTTATGAAAAACCTTTCTTCAGTAGTGAACAACTTCAAGGTTCGTGCCGGTTGGGGTGCTACAGGTAACCAGAACGTAAGCGATTTTGCATATATGGCCCTCCTTTCATTCAAGACTACTCCTTGGGGAACAGGGGTATTGACTGGAAACACTGCAAATCCTGATCTTACTTGGGAAACAACCAATTCTTTCAATGCTGGTATCGACCTTGGTTTGTTCGACAACCGTATTGAAATTGTAGCCGACGTTTATTATAAGAAGACTAAAAACTTATTATTACAACTCCCGTTGCCTTCTTACCTTGGTTCATCCGGTTCGGGTGCTGCATCCAATCCATGGGGGAACGTAGGTTCTTTGGAAAACAAAGGTTTTGAATTGACCGTCAACACTACCAACATTACTAACAAAGACTTTACCTGGACAACCAACTTGGTATTCTCTTTGAACCGCAACAAGGTTGTTGATTTGGATACAGACAACTCTTCTATCGAAAAGAATTACCAAATCGGTTCGACCAACTATATTGTGACCAAAACTACCGTAGGCGAACCTATCGGACAGTTCTGGGGATACAAAGTTATTGGTCGTTTTAATGAACCCACGGATTTTTATTATAAGGACGACCAAGGCAATATCAAGCAAGTAGCTATACCTGAAGGAAATACTATCAGTCAAAGTAGTACTTGGGTCGGTGATTATATCTATGAAGACATCAATGGAGACGGTGTTATCAATAACCAAGACTGTACTTTCATTGGAAATCCGGAGCCCAAATTCACATACGGTATCGGAAATACATTCTCATATAAAGGATTCGACCTTACCATATTCTTCTCGGGTTCGTATGGCAACAAAGCACTCAACCTCACGCGTTCAAGAATTGAAGACCCACGTCTGAACAGCAACATTTTGAAAGATGCATTGAACTATGCCATCGTAGACAAAATTGACCCTAATGGTTCGGACACCGATTTCCGCAACCTGCACGTAGTTGGCGGTTCATCTTCCATGCCGGCCATGCAAGTTTCAGATGCCAACAACAACTTTACTCGTATCAGTGACATGTTGATAGAAGATGCTTCTTACATTCGTTTACAAAACATCTCTTTAGGCTATTCATTCCCAAAGAAATGGATCAGCAAATTTTATCTGACCAACTTGAGAGTTTATGCCAACATTCAGAATGTGTATACATGGTCCGAATATAAAGGTCTTGATCCAGAAGTGGGTGCCATGTATGGCGATGCATTGATGACAGGTGTAGATTACGGACGCTATCCTTCACCACGTATCTACACATTCGGATTAAACGTTTCTTTCTAATTAAATAAAGGAATATACAATGAAAAATAAACTATATATATTAGCAGCATTGGCAGGTACATTAACTTTGGGTTCTTGCGATGACTTCCTTACATCGGAAAATACCACCAGTGCCAATCAGGAAACTTTCTTCGACAGCGATGAAAGTTTGGAAAGTGCTACTGCCCCACTCTATACTCAGGTATGGAACAGTTTCAACAGCAAGGCTTATTACAGTATGGGTGATGGACGTTCCAACAACATCACAGCCCGTTGGTCGGACTACATCTACCCCTATACAAATTTCACAGAAACAGCTTTGAGTCCGGGCTTGGAAGATGCTTGGGGGGCTTTCTACTCAGTCATCGCCCAATCCAATTATGCCATCAACAACATCAAGAGCTATGCCGGTCCTGCCGTATCCGAAGCAGCCAAGACACAAGCATTTGCCGAAGCACGTTTCATGCGCGGTTTGGCATACTGGTACTTAGGCTCTTTATGGGGTAAGGCCATCATTTACGAAAACACAGCCGCTTTGGTCAATAATTCAGTTGTTCCGGCTCATCGGGGAGTGGATGTCATTGAATTTGCCATCCGCGATTTGGAATATGCCGCAGCCAACTTGAATGCAACAGCTTCAGCTGCCGGTCGCATCACTTGTTACAGTGCGTATGGTATCTTATCGCGTGTATATTTGTCTATGGCAGGTCTGACCACCGATGGTGAATATAATGGTTCCAACATAGCAACCGACTTCAATCGCGGCACCCGCAACCCCTATTACCTGGATTTGGCCAAGAAAGCGGCATTAAAAGCTATTGAAGGTCCTTACGAACTGCTTGCCAATTATGGCGATTTATTCAGTGTCCCCACTTGGAACAACAACAGTGAATCCGTATTCCAATTACAATGGGTACAAGGTAGTACCGATGCTGTAGGTTGGGATTGCACCAATCAGATTTCCGTATTCTTCGGATGGTCTACAATGGTATGTGAACAGAACTGGGGAAATGCTACCTATGCTTCGTATGACTTGGTACGCACTTACGACCCAGCCGACCGTATCCGCCGTCACTATACCATTGCTACAGTCGGGGAATATTACCCTGATTTGAACGTAAAGAATGGTGGCTATACTTACAACGAAACTGAAACCGGATACGAAGAAAAGTGTAACGTAAAGAAACACGTAGTTGGTAAATTGGAAGACAACGGAATCAGCTACCAACAAAGCAGTGGTGTAAACACTTACATGATGCGTTTGGCAGAAGTTTATCTGAATCTCGCAGAAGCTATCTTAGGAAACAATGCTTCTACAGAAGATGCCACTGCGTTGCTATATTTCAACAAAGTACGTACCCGTGCCGGTATGCCCGAACTGACCAGTATCAATTATGATGCCATTCATTACGAACGCCGCATAGAATTGGCCTTTGAAGGTCAATATTGGTACGATTTGATTCGTCGCGCCTATTACAAGCAACAGGAAGTGGTGAACTACCTGAACAATCAAGATCGTAATGCCGGCTACGAATGGAACGAAGCAGAAGCTTGCCAATACGAAAAGACAAGCGATGCTACCGATGTATCCACAGCAACAGTCAATCACCTGACTTTACCAATTTCGGATGTGGACGCCGGACGTAATCCATTGTTGAACGAAGCACCAAGCGTTTATGAATTTGGCGAAAGAGAAGTATCAATTTCTGAATTGTTTAATTGATAAAAAGAAGTAACATGAAAAAATATACATATATTGGTCTGATGTGTCTTTCTGCTTTGTCGGTAGGATTTACGGCCTGTAACGACGAAGACGAATACTTTGACGATAAGTATCAGGACACTCAAATTGTCATCAAACAAATTTATTTGGAAAATGCAGAATCTTCCGTACCCGACCGTGCTGTAGACTTTGCCCGTCTCGGTCAGATGATTCGAGTGGAAGGCAGCGGTTTGATGGGTATGAAGAAAGTATACATCAACGGGTATGAAACCTATTTCAATCGTGCATATGTCACTGATAACTCCATGTTGATTCAAATCAACAGTAAGACCCCTGTAGTAGAAGCTGAGCCCGAAGTTCGTGACATCATCCGTTTCGTAAAGGACAATACCGAAACGTCTTATAATTTCACCATTCGTGCTGCCTCTCCTACAGTAACCGGAATCAATAGTACTTTACCGGCAGCCGGAGAAACTGTTATTGTATATGGAAGCAACTTGCACGAAACAACAAGTGTAACTTTGCCGGATGGTTCGCAAATAACCGATATCACTAACGATGAAGACGGTGAATGGTATTCATTCATCATGCCCGAAGGAATTACCGCCGGTGGTTCCATCCTTTCAGAAGGGGCTCATGGCTCAGCCAAATCTCCTGCTTGTTTCAATGAAAGAGGCGGTATGATTCTGGACTTTGACGGTAATGGTGTACAAGGTGGTTGGAGTGCTACTTACACTTCCGAACAATTGACAACCGACCCATTGAATACAGGCCGTGGAAATGTTGTTCCTATCGTACCTTTCGATGTATTGAACGAAGGGGGTATCCAGTCGGGAGCAAATGGTAAAGGTTGGTTTACAGCTGGTGGTGAAAAAGGTGCATGGTCTGATCCGACAGAAAACTGGAGTCGTTTCTACTCGTTGATTCCAGAGACTACACCTGTAGCCAATGTAGCTTTACAATTCGACATTTATGTTCCGGAACCTTGGACAACAGGTATGTTAGAATTTACTTTCCAAAACAACTTGTCAAGTTATGGTTATGGTACAACTGAGACCAAGAATACGACCAACATTAATTATCCGACAGCCGTAGTCTGGATCCCATGGTTAGTTGACGGGAAAGTTGTCCCCTACCAGACAGAAGGTTGGACAACCATTACCATTCCGGTATCAACTGTTGGCAAATATCAGGATACGGAATCGGCTTACACCTTTGCAGATGTAGCAGCCGACCGTGCCGCTGCCAGCTATGCTAACTTTGGTATGTTCTTTGTCAATGGGGATGTAGTGGACGAAGATTTAGGATATAACTTTACTTCTACCGCATTCAACCAAAAGATATACGTAGACAATTGGCGTCTGGTACCTTATGAAACATTCGTCATCTCCGATTATCCGGAAGATGAATAATAATAACCTTTAAATTACAGAAGATATGAAATTCAACAAAATATTTCTTTCAGCAATCGCTTGTTCATTGGCTTTGGCAAGTTGCGATGACCAGGTAATGGAATGGAAGACTCCGGAAGGTCATAATCCAATCAATTCATCCGAAATTCCTTTGTCATTAGCCGAAAAGATTGCGAACTACAATTACATCAAGGCGTATGCACAGCAATATACCCCTAATATGACTATCGGTTTGGGATTGGGTGCAACCAATTATATTGAAGACGAAGCATACCGTACTGTAGCTGATGCCAATTTCCAGGTATATACAACAGGTAATGCCATGAAACATTCATCCGTAGTAAAAAACAATGGTGACTTGGATTTTACACAAATCGACAATTACCTGGCATTGGTTCCACAAGACATTGAAATCTATGGTCATAACTTCTTGTGGCATACCCAACAAAAGCAAGGTTATCTGAAAAACTTAATTGCTCCTGAGATGAAAGTTGAAACCAGTAACGATGACGTTTGTGAAAATGTTGTAACCAATGCCGGTTTCGAAGAAGGAACTTCCGGATGGACAGGACTTTGGGGTAAATATTCATACGAAATAGTACAACCCGGCCATGAAAGCGACAATGCCATCCATTTTACCATCAGTGATGAATGTGCCAACATGTGGGATGCACAATTATTTTGGCCATTAGGCTATTATTTGGAGCCAGGTGTTACCTATGCTTATTCATTCTGGGTTAAATCTGATTGTGGACTTACAGTCCAGATAATTGGTCAAAACGCATCGTATGCAGGAATCTATAAAGATCAATTTACTCCAGGAACAGACTGGACACTGTGTCAAGGAGAATTTACCTATAACGAAGGAGATACTCCAGATATAGAAAGAATGGGTATCCAATTCGGAGGAGAGCCAGGAAGCCAACTTTGGGTGGATGATTTCAAGTTCGGAAAGAAAATTGAGAACAAAGACCCAATGCAAAACATTGTAACCAACTATAGTTTTGAAGCGGGTATTGAAGGTTGGACAGGACTTTGGGGTAAATACACATATGAAATTGTACAACCCGGACGAGACAGTGACAATGCGATTCACTTTACCATCAGTGACGAATGTGCCAACATGTGGGATGCGCAATTGTTCTGGGCCATGAATTCATTCCTTGAAGCAGGAAAAACATATGCTTATTCTTTCTGGATTAAATCAGATAGTGGACTTGGAGTACAAGTAATTGGACAAAATGCATCATATGCAGGAATCTATAAGACCCAATTCACTGCAGGCACAGACTGGACACTCTGTGAAGGAGAGTTCACTTACAATGAAGGAGACACACCCGACATTGAAAGGATGGGTATTCAGTTTGGCGGTGAACCTGGAAGCCAACTTTGGGTAGACGACTTTAAATTCGGAGAAAAGATAGAACAGACAGCAGCCAGAGCAGCCAGCCGAGCAGCCATTACCTACGTTTACAAATCTCCAGAAGAAAAGAAAGAAATTCTCCTTGGTGCAATGGAAACATGGATTAAAGGTATAGCTGAACATGTAGAAGAAAAGGCACCAGGTCGTGTAATCGCATGGGATGTCATCAACGAACCAATCAGCGACAATTGCAAATGGCGTGGTATTGATGGTAATTTCTCAAGCGACGATGCAGAACCTGTAGAAGAAAACGGATTAACCTTAAACTGGGCAGACGACCATTGGTACTGGGGTTATTACATCGGTAAGGAATATGCAGTAAAAGCCTTTGAATATGCCCGCAAGTATTGTGCAACAGGAACCAAATTGTTTGTCAACGACTATAATTTGGAAACCAATCCGAGCAAATTGGCCGCTTTGATTGAATTTGTGGAATACATTGAAGCGGGTGGTCAACAAGTAGATGGTATCGGTACTCAGATGCATGTTTCAACCAGCATAACCAAAGCACAAGTAGATGCTATGTTCCAGACTATGGCAGCTACAGGTAAATTGGTGAGAGTAACCGAACTTGATGTACAAGTAGGTACAACTACTCCATCGGCCGAACAATTGGAAACACAAGCCAATACGTACCAAATGATTATTGAATCATACAAGGCCAATATTCCTGAAAACCAACAATCGGGTATCACCATTTGGACTTTGTCTGACAATGCCGCCGAACACGAATATTGGTTGCCGGAAGATGCACCTAACTTGTTTGATAGTAATTATGTCCGCAAACATGCTTATAAGGGAGTATGTGACGGGCTTGCCGGTTATGACGTAAGTAC
>CAZJFI010000003.1:0-31227 GCA_964545265.1 uncultured Phocaeicola sp. | reverse complement strand
CTTCTTTTCTGATTTATTTTTTCAATCGATAGATTTTATATCCTATCGCGGCCATAATGATACTCATCAGCGGACTGATGTAGTTGAAGAAACAATACGGGAAGTAGACGAAAGTTGATACGCCCAATACGGTGGATTGGGTCATACCACAACTGTTCCAAGGGATAAGCGGTGAGGTAACAGTCACCGAATCTTCTACCGTACGACCTAACAAACGGCTATCATATCCATTTTTCTTGTAAATGTCTTTAAACATATTGCCTGTCAAGATGATGGAAATATACTGGTCGGCGGTAGTCAGGTTCATAAACAAACCGGTGGCCACCGTAGAAGAAACCAAACTTACGCATCTCTTGGTAAAACGTACAAATACCGAAGTAATGCTTGCCAACATGCCACCTGCTGTCATGGCACCACCAAAGCACATGGCACAAATGATGAGCCAGATGGTATCCATCATGCCCGACATGCCACGGGTAGATATCAAGTCATTTATTTCAGCATTGCCGGCATCCAAAGAAGTACTACCAAACAACGTATTCATACCACCTTTAATCAAAGACATCACACCTTCTCCTGACCCAGAGACTTCCAACAACAATTCGGGCTGGAAAATAAAGGCAAATACGATGGCCAGCATGGTAGAAAGAAACAACGTAATGATGGAGGGTACACGCTTGGCTATAAGAATAGCGGTTGCAACAGGTACAATCATTAACCAAATGGAAATATGAAACTTATCGCCTAATGCTTGAGTAAATTCTGTAATCTGTATACCCGATGGGGCATCGTAAGACAAACCTGCGATGGTGAAGATTATCAACGTAATCAACATAGACGGAACAGTGGTCAGCAACAGGTATTTGATATGAGTAAACAAAGGTGTACCTACGGTTGAAGAAGCTAACACAGTAGTATCGGAAAGCGGTGATACCTTGTCTCCGAAATAGGCTCCTGATACGATAGCTCCTGCAATCCAACCTTCTTCAAATCCTAATGCCTTACCGATACCCAATAAAGCAATACCAATGGTAGCAATAGTTGTCCACGAACTACCTGTCATCACCGAAACAATAGAACAGATTACACAAGTAGATACTAAAAAGAAATTAGGATCAATAATCTGAATGCCGTAATATATTAATGTAGGTACTACCCCGCAAACCATCCATGCACCCGACAAGGCTCCAATAAGCAACAGAATAAGTAAAGCGGTTGCAACACCGGTTATGTTCTTGACAATGGCATCCTCGAAATCTTTCCACGTACGTTTATAGCCACCCATGCCAATCAGTACACAAATGGCTGATGCGGTAAGCAAACATACCTGACTACCACCCGCCAAAGCATCGCTACCAAAAAGGTGAATGGTTACGGCCAACATGGCCACTAAAACCAAGATAGGTATTAAAGACAATAAAGGAGATGGAGTAGGTCTGTTATTCATTTTCAATACTGTTTTCAAAATTCGGCTGCAAATTTCGGAATATTTTTTGAGTTTTATCCCCTCTTATGCATCTTTTATGCTGTTTTATTTGTATTTTTGTTCTCAAATGTAATTATGACTTCTATAAACCGCATAAAATATATTGTAAGAATCCTTGTAGGTACCTTGTTGGGACTCTATATAGGTTTGCTTGTGCTACTGAACATCCCATTCGTTCAGGAGAAGTTAGGCGCTTTTGTTTCCAATGAGCTGAAACACTTGTTGAATACAGAAGTAAGTGTGGGGCATGTAGACCTGGGCTTCTTAAATCGCATCATTGTAGAAGATGTCTTGTTGAAAGACCATAAGGATGAAGATATGCTGAAGGTTAAACGACTTTCGGCCAAATTCGAGATTCTTCCTTTGTTAAATAAACAATTACGAATCAATACCATCCAACTTTTGGGGTTTCATATACATTTGAATAAAGAAACACCAGAATCCGTATCCAATTATCAGTTTGTGCTTGATGCCTTTGCTTCAAAAGATACAACCAATACGGATTCTCATCTTGATTTGAGAATAAATTCGGTTATCGTTCGTAGAGGGAATATTACATACGATGTACATTCTGTTCCTCCCACTCCCGGTAAATTCAACGCTTCGCATGTTAACATTGATAATTTTGCGCTTACCCTCTCGTTGAAAGCTCTCCGGAAAGATTCATTGAATGCTACCTTACGACGCATTTCGTTTAAAGAAGAATCGGGTTTTGAGTTGAAAAAGTTGTCGTTAAAAGCGATAGCCAACAATCAGCAACTCAACATCAGTAATTTCAAATTGGAACTTCCTAATAGTATATTGTCTGTCCCTTTGGTGAAAGTACAATATGATAGTCTTCCATCACTTTCGCAATTGAGTCCGGACATGAAATATGAAGGCGAAGTAGAAGGCAATTTGTTACCTACAGACTTTTCTTCCATCCTCCCGGTACTTTCGGGTTTAAACCAACCCTTGGAGATATCTGTCGGTTTTGAAGGCAATGGGAAAGAAGTGGATATTCCTCTGTTGGCCATAAAAGACCGTAAATTCTTGAATATAGAAGGAAAAGCCAAAGTGGATGGTAATGGGGAGCAAACTTATTATAACGGTAAGATTTCCCAACTGAATATTAATAAGGAGGGTATTGTCTATCTGATGAATGGTTTGACCGGCAAAGTTCCTTCCATATTGGAGAATCTACAATTCATAGACTTCAAAGGAAATGTCTATGGACATCCTGAACATTTAACGTCGGATGGTATATTGAAAACCGAAGCCGGAACCTTGCAAGCGGATGTTACCATGAATATGGATAAGAATAACAAACGTTCCTATTCGGGTACATTGGTAAGTCCTGATTTGGATTTAGGCATTTTGACGGGTAATAGTCAAAAATTTGGTATAGCCGATTTCAATATTGCCCTAAACGGATTCAATTATCGTGACCGATATCCGGAAACAACCATTAAAGGAAGCATTTCTTCTATAGAATATAGCAACTATCGGTATGAAAACATAATGATAGACGGTTTGTATAAAGATGGTGGATTCAATGGACAGTTGGCTTTGGACGATGACAATGGAACGGTAAGGGTAAATGGGTCTTTCAATGTAGCGAGACCTATCCCCGACTTTAATCTGAAAGCTATAGTCAAGAATCTTCGTCCCTATGAATTGAACCTTTCTGAGAACTATCAGGATTCGGATATATCATTGAATGTAACCGCCGATTTTACAGGTAATTCCATAGATAATATTAACGGACGTATTCAACTTGATAGTTTGATATTGAATGCACCCGATAATCAAGGTTACTTTATGGATAACCTTTCTATTACTTCCCTGAGAAAGGATAAAGAAAATGAGTTGAAGATAGAGTCTTCTTTTATGAATGCGTTTGTCAAAGGAGATTTTTCTTACCAAACTCTGCCCTCGAGTGTACTTCATATTATGCAGCAATACATCCCTTCTCTTCTATCATTAAAAGATTCTCATCAAAAATCGGCAAATAACTTTCAATTTGATATGCGCATGGAAAACGCCGAATTCTTTGAAAAAGTATTGCTTTTGCCTATCCGTATGGATATGCCTTCTACTTTAAAAGGATTTATCAATGAGAAGGATGCTCTATTTAGAGTGGCAGGATCTTTCCCTCGTTTGATGTACAACGGTACTTTGTATGAGTCGGCCAGTCTTTTATGTGAGAATCCAACCGACCAAATTAATTGTTTGTTGCGTGGAAGTATGTTGATGAATAGTGGTGCCATGCTGAACTTTTCTTTGAAGGCCGATGCAAAAGAAGATAAATTAAGCACTTTACTTAATTGGGGTAACAATACGAATGTTACGTATGGAGGAATGGTGCAAGCCATTACTAGTTTCTCTAAAACCGAAGGGACTTCTCCCCTTCTGCGGGCTGATATTGATATTCTGCCTACCACTATGGTGCTTAATGATACTATATGGAACATTCATTCATCACATATTACGCTCGATTCGGGTTATGTATCTGTCGACAATTTCCAAATTGGAAGAACCGGCCAACATTTGTTGATAGATGGAAGAATTACCGATAGAGAAACAGATTCATGTATAGTCGACTTAAAGAATATCAATGTAAAATATGTACTCGATATTCTCCGGTTTGATGATGTGGAATTTGGAGGTATGGCCACGGGAGTAGCCAATTTGAAGAATATACTTAAGACTCCTTCCATTCAAACGAACCTCCATGTAGAGAACTTCTCTCTTAATAAAGCGATATTGGGACAAACAGATATAACCGGATATTGGGACAATGAATTGGGAGGTATCCGTCTGGATGCACAAATTAAAGAGGAAAACACCAATACCCACGTTACCGGTTATGTATCACCAAAACTGAAAGGACTCGACTTGAATATTGAAGCCGATAGCATGAATTTGGCTTTCATAACTCCATTTGTTGAGGGAATATTCAGTGAAATTGATGCACGTGCCGATGGACATTTCCGTTTGTATGGACCCTTTAAGTTCCTTGATTTTGAAGGAGATGTCCGAACAAATTTCGATGCAAAGATAGATGTACTTAATACTTATTTTCAGATTCGAAACGATTCCATACATGTCAAATCAGGAGAATTGGCATTTGAAAACATCCGTTTGTACGACCGCGAAGGACATAGTGGTGTGCTGAATGGATATTTGCGTCATACTAAGTTGAAGAATATGATGTATCGCTTTGATGTAGATGCCGATAATCTGTTGGTATATGACTCTGACGATATGGGCGACATGTCCTTATATGGTAGGGTATATGCTATAGGTGACATTTCCGTTCATGGCGGTAATAATACAATGAATATAGATGTGGCATTGACCACAGGACCGAATACATCTTTCACTTACGTATCGGGGGTAACGACCGAAGCTACCAATAACCAGTTCATTACGTTTGTTGACAAAACGCCAAAACGAATACAAGATATGGTGGTTACAGACCTCTACCATTATTCGGATGCACTAAAGAAAAAAGAAGACGATGGTCCTCCGATGGATTTATACATCAATATGATGATTGATGCTACCCCAGATGCACACATGAAAGTTATTATGGATCCGGTGGCTGGTGACCATATCGCCGCTCGTGGAAATGGTAATCTGCAAGTGAATTATTATAATAAAGGAAGTTTCCGCATGTTTGGTAACTACATCATAGATCAGGGTGTATATAAATTAAGTATGCAGGAAATCATTCGTAAGGATTTCAATTTGCAGGAAGGTGGAACCGTTTCTTTCTCGGGCGATCCCTATCATGCTAATTTGGACTTGAAAGCGGTATATACCGTTAACTCGGCTTCATTAAGCGATTTGTCTACCGATGCTACTCTTAACCAAAGTACCGTGAAAGTAAATTGCGTAATGAACTTGACTGGTAGCTTGGCCAATCCTACCATTAAGTTTGATTTGGATTTGCCTACCGTTAGTGAAGAAGACCGCGAATTGGTACGAAGTGCTACTAGTACAGAAGAACAAATGAATACACAAATCATTTATCTTCTGACCATTGGTAAATTTTATACGGTTGATTATAGTAACAATGCTAATCGTTCCTCAAATGCTACAAGTTCATTGGCTTTCAATACATTGTCCGGTCAATTGAACAATATGCTTTCCCAATGGACAGAAAATAAGAACTGGAACGTCGGTGCTAATCTTAGTACCGGTCAGGAAGGATGGAGTGATGTAGAAGCAGAAGCTATTCTATCTGGTAGGCTACTGAACAATCGCCTGTTAATCAACGGAAACTTTGGCTATAGAGAAAATGTATTGGCTAATACCAATTTTGTTGGTGACTTTGAAGCCATTTGGCTATTGACTAAAAACGGTGATTTCCGTTTACGAGGATATAACCAGACAAACGACCGTTATTTTACAAAATCCACTCTTACTACACAAGGTATAGGATTTATTTATAAAAAGGATTTCGACAAGTGGAGTGAACTATTCCATTGGTTCTTTAAGAATCGGAAGTTGAAAAAGGCTGAAAAAAAGGTAAAAGAATAGTCGGTACTCTCCTATCTTTAAACAATCACAATCTTACGGCTGTTTAGTTAGAAGATTTTCAAACAATACTCTAACTAAACAGCTTTAATTATGAAAAAGGTATTATTATTGGCTACTCTGATGCTCTTTAGCTATGTAGGAGTAATCAACGCCCAGCAAACAAGAAAAGAAATCCGCGAAGCCAAGCGTGAAGCAGCAAAAAAGAGAATGGAAGCCGAAAAGGCATTGGAAGCCCATAGAGATTCTGTAGCTTTCGAACAAGCATTAGCCGCACTGAAGGAAGGTTCTTTTGTGCTCGAGGCTGATAATATTATGTTCCCCACCGGTATTACACGTTATGTAACTTCAAGTACGAACTATGTGCAAGTTAATGAAGGTGAAGGTATTGTACAAACTGCTTTCAGTAATTTCACTTATAGTCCAGGACCTAACGGATTGGGTGGTGTAACCGTCCAAGGAACCATCAGTGAACCCGAAATACGAACTGATAAACATGGTAATGTATTCTATAGTTACAGTATTACGGGCATTGCCATTTCGGCCACTATATCCATAACCTTAACTGGTGGTACTAACGAAGCCAGTGCATACATCAGTCCTAATTTCAATGGCAACAATATAACCATGACCGGACATATTGTTCCTTATGATGAAAGTGTGGTCTTCCAAGGTAATACCTGGTAGAATTCAAGTAGGATAGATATAATTTACGCATCGTAACTCATTGTTTTATGAATCATAAACCAACGTTTTACGATGCGTAACTTATCGTTTTATATATGTAACCTTTTCTTATTCTTCTTTCAAGTCCAAAGCCAATTGAAGCTCATCCAATTGTTTTTGATCCAAACAAGCAGGTGCATCAAGCATTACATCACGACCACTATTGTTCTTTGGGAATGCAATACAGTCACGAATACTATCAAGACCGGCAAAGAGTGATACCCAACGGTCAAGGCCATAAGCCAAACCACCATGAGGAGGTGCACCGTACTTGAAGGCATTCATCAAGAATCCGAATTGTTCTTGCGCCTTTTCTGGAGTGAATCCTAAAATTTCGAACATCTTTGCTTGCAATTGAGCATCGTGGATACGGATTGAACCACCACCTACTTCTACCCCATTGATAACCATATCATATGCATCGGCACGAACTGCTGCCGGATCACTATCAAGCAAAGGTATATCTTCATCCTTAGGATGAGTGAATGGATGATGCATAGCCATCAGTCTACCTTCTTCTTCGCTCCATTCAAACATTGGGAAATCAACAACCCACAAGCAAGCAAATTGGTTCTTATCACGCAATCCCAATTGGCGTCCCATTTCCAAACGGAGTTCACAAAGTTGTTTGCGAGTCTTCATGGTGTCATCACCACTGAGAATTAAGATTAAATCACCTGGTTTGGCGCCAAAGGCTTCTTTCATTTGTTGGAGCACTTCTTGTGAATAGAACTTATCTACGCTTGATTTTACATTTCCGTCGGCTTCTACACGAGCATAAACCATACCTTTAGCACCAATCTGTGGACGCTTTACAAAATCGGTCAACTGATCGAGTTGCTTACGAGTATAGCTTGCTGCACCTTCTGCACAAATACCACCAATGTAAGCAGCACTATCAAATACACCGAATCCATGTCCCTTCATGATGTCCATCAATTCTACAAACTTCATGTCGAAACGAATATCGGGTTTGTCGCTACCATAGTATTTCATGGCATCGGCCCATGGCATACGAATGAATGGTTCATTAAGTTCTACGCCACGAAGTTCCTTGAACAAATGCTTGGCCATACCTTCGAACAAGCTGATTACATCTTCTTGTTCTACGAAACTCATTTCGCAGTCTATCTGAGTAAATTCAGGCTGACGGTCGGCACGCAAATCTTCATCACGGAAACATTTTACAATCTGGAAGTAACGGTCCATACCCGATACCATCAACAATTGCTTCAATGTTTGTGGAGACTGAGGAAGTGCATAGAATTGTCCTGGATTCATACGTGAAGGAACAACAAAGTCGCGTGCACCTTCTGGAGTAGAACCTACCAACATGGGAGTCTCAATTTCAAGGAATCCCTTGCTATCGAGGTAACGACGAACTTCCATCGTCATTTTATGGCGAAGTTCGAGATTATTGCGAACCGGTGTACGGCGTAAATCCAAATAACGGTATTTCATGCGGATATCATCCCCACCATCACTATTGTCTTCGATGGTAAACGGAGGTGTAAGTGCACTATTCAACACAATCAGTTCTGAAGCGATGATTTCAATTTCTCCGGTAGGAATATTCAAGTTCTTGTTCGAACGTTCATTCACTTGTCCGGTTACTTGAATCACAAATTCACGTCCCAAATGGTTGGCTTGTTCGCACAATTCAGCATTTACATCGGTATTGAATACCAACTGAGTAATACCATAACGGTCGCGGAGGTCAACAAAGGTCATCCCTCCCATTTTACGTGAACGCTGTACCCATCCGGCCAGCGTCACCTTTTTTCCTGCATCGGCAAGTCTCAGCTCACCACAAGTATGACTTCTGAACATATATTCTATATAATTTTATGATTTAATGCGGCAAAGATAAGAATAAAAGTCGAATTATTATGATGTTTTTCAAACTTTGGCACGGTTTTTGTAGTTAAAGAAATAGGTTTGGCAAAGAATGTGCAGAATTATGTGTATCTTTGCAAATCTTTGTTGTAAGAAAAACGATTGAATTAAAAGATGAACAACCAGTTTACACCCAGAGTGTCTGACATTATTACCTATAGTAAAGAAGAGGCTAATCGATTGAATAGTCCACATATAGGTTCCGAACACTTGTTGTTGGGATTGTTACGCGAAGGTACAGGAAAGGCTTATGATAGTTTGATTCATTTGCAGATTGATCTTGGGCAAATGAAATCAATGGTGGAAAATAACATTCGAAATAAATATATCCCATGTAATGACGAGAATATCAGTTTTAACGTAGAAGCATCACGCATCTTGAAACTTTGTATTCTTGAAGCTAAATTATTGAAATGTGAAATGGCAGATGCCGAACACATGTTGTTGGCCATGTTGAAGCAGCAACAAAATGAAGCAGCCAATGTACTTGGACAATTTGGCATAACCTATGATAAAGTACTGAATTCCTTATCGTTAAAGGTGGATAGACCGCGATCCGGTTTTGGCCTTGATGAAGAGGATGAAGAAGAGGATGAACGTGTTCCGTTCCAACAACCCAAGAATAACCCTTCGGGAGACAATTTTACCAATTATCAGACTCAAACTGCCAAAACGTCAAAACCTACATTTGAAACTCCTATTTTGGATAATTTCAGTATGGATTTGACCAAAGCGGCCGAAGAAGGGAAATTGGATCCGGTAGTAGGACGTGAAAAGGAAATAGAACGAGTAGCCCAAATCCTGAGCCGTCGTAAAAAGAATAATCCGGTACTTATAGGGGAACCGGGTGTAGGGAAATCGGCTATTGTTGAAGGACTTGCTTTACGGATTGTACAAAAGAAGGTATCACGCATCTTGTTCAATAAGCGTGTAGTAACCCTCGATATGGCCAGTGTAGTGGCCGGTACAAAATATCGTGGTCAATTCGAAGAACGTATTCGTGGTATATTGAAAGAACTTCAGAAGAATCCGGATATCATTTTGTTTATTGACGAGATACATACGTTGGTAGGTGCCGGTTCAGCAGCTGGTTCTATGGATGCCGCCAATATGTTAAAGCCAGCATTGGCACGTGGTGAAATACAATGTATTGGTGCTACTACTTTGGATGAATATCGGAAGAACATAGAAAAAGACGGTGCATTGGAAAGACGCTTCCAAAAGATTATAGTTGAGCCAACTACTCCCGAAGAAACACTTCAAATTCTAAAAAATATCAAAGACCGTTATGAGGAACACCATAATGTGATGTATACCGATGAGGCTCTTGAGGCGTGTGTCAAATTGGCAGACCGGTATATTACTGATCGTTTCTTCCCAGATAAGGCTATAGATGCTTTGGATGAAGCTGGATCGCGTGTACATATCAATTCTATTTCTGTTCCGAAAGAAATTGAAGAACAAGAGAAACTGATTGATGCCTTGAAAGTTAAAAAGGCAGATGCCGTTAAACTTCAGAATTATGAATTGGCGGCCAGCTATCGGGATCAGGTCAGTGTACATACTTCGGCTTTGGAGGTTATGAAGCAAAAATGGGAAGAGAGTTTGAAAGAAAACCGCGAAACGGTAGATGGTGAGCAGATTGCCGAAGTTGTTTCAATGATGTCTGGAATACCTGTACAGAAAATGGCTCAAACCGAAAATGTACGCCTTATGGGTATGAAGGAAGAATTGATGGGAAAAGTGATTGGCCAAGACAAGGCTATCGAAACGTTGGTAAAAGCTATCCGTAGAAGCCGTATTGGCTTGAAAGACCCCAATCGTCCTATTGGAACATTTATGTTCTTGGGGCCTACCGGCGTAGGTAAAACTCATTTGGCCAAGAAATTAGCCGAATTCATGTTTGGCTCTTCCGACGCTCTTATACGTATTGATATGAGCGAATACATGGAAAAGCATACCGTATCAAGAATGGTAGGAGCTCCTCCGGGATATGTTGGTTACGAAGAAGGTGGTCAGTTAACGGAAAAGGTACGTCGTAAACCCTACTCTATTGTGTTATTGGATGAAATAGAGAAAGCGCATCAAGATGTCTTCAATATATTATTGCAGGTATTGGACGAAGGACGATTGACTGATTCCAACGGTCGTGTGGTGAACTTCAAGAATACGGTCATTATCATGACTTCGAACATTGGTACCCGTCAATTGAAAGACTTTGGGCAAGGAATCGGTTTTACTTCGGGAACAAGTGGAAATTTGAAAGAACACTCGCGGAGCATTATAACCAAAGCTTTGAACAAGACTTTTGCACCCGAATTCCTAAACCGATTGGATGAAATCATAAACTTCAACCAATTGGATATGGAAAGTTTAATAAAGATTGTCGATATTGAATTGGAAGGATTATACAAACGAATCAAAAATATAGGATATAAGCTTGTTGTTGAGCCGGAAGCCAAGAATTTCATTGCTCAAAAAGGATATGATGTGCAATATGGTGCTCGTCCTTTGAAACGTGCTATTCAAACATATGTTGAAGATACCCTTTCCGAAGTGATATTGAGTGGCGATATTCAGGAAGGAGATACTATCCTGATGCTTTATGATAAGGATAAGGAAACGGTAGTTATGAAAATAGACCGCTAATTCAAAGCTTATATAATATGTCAAAATGTCAGACCTAACCGTCTGGCATTTTTTTTGTACTATAAGGATTGTCATTAAATAGTAAATAACAAATTAAATAATAAGAATTATGCAAAAAGGAAATATTGGGGTAACTACAGAAAATATCTTCCCCATCATCAAGAAATTCTTGTATAGTGATCATGAAATTTTTCTTCGTGAATTAGTATCCAATGCGGTTGATGCTACTCAAAAGTTAAAGACATACGCTTCGAAAGGTGACTTTAAAGGCGAAATGGGTGACTTGACGGTAAAAGTCAATGTAGGTAAGGAAACCATTACCATAAGCGACCGTGGTATAGGTATGACCGCTGATGAAATTGATAAATACATTAACCAAATCGCTTTCTCTGGGGCTAATGATTTTCTCGATAAGTATAAGGAAGACGCCAATGCCATCATTGGTCATTTTGGTCTTGGTTTCTACTCGGCTTTCATGGTTGCAAAGAAAGTAGAAATTGTTACCAAATCCTATCTGGAAGGCGCACAAGCCGTAAAATGGACTTGCGACGGAAGTCCTGAATTTACATTGGAAAACATTGAGAAGGAAGATCGGGGTACAGATATCATTCTCTATGTTGACGATGATTGCAAGGAATTCCTCGAAGAATCAAGAATCTCCACGCTTTTGAACAAATATTGTCGTTTCCTCCCTATCCCAGTAGCTTTCGGCAAAAAGAAGGATTGGAAAGACGGAAAACAAGTAGAAACCGATGAAGATAATGTCATCAATGATAGCGAGCCTTTATGGACCAAGAAGCCGATGGAATTGAAAGACGAAGATTACAAGAAATTCTATCGCGACCTCTACCCTATGGCCGATGAACCTTTATTCTGGATTCATTTAAATGTAGATTATCCGTTCAATTTGACAGGGGTACTCTATTTCCCTAAAATCAAGAGCAATATCGAATTGCAAAAGAATAAGATTCAGTTATACTGCAACCAGGTATTTGTAACCGATTCGGTAGAAGGCATTGTACCTGACTTCTTGACTTTGCTTCACGGAGTAATTGATTCACCGGATATTCCATTGAATGTATCACGTTCTTATTTGCAGAGTGATTCCAATGTGAAGAAGATTTCCACTTATATTACCAAGAAGGTTTCAGACCGTTTGCAAAGTATTTTCAAGAATGACCGTAAGGACTTTGAAGGTAAGTGGGACGATTTGAAAATCTTCATTCACTATGGCATGTTGACTCAAGAAGATTTCTACGAAAAGGCCAACAAATTTGCTTTGATGAAGGATACTGATGGCAATTATTATACTTACGAAGAATACAAAACATTAATTAAGGACAACCAAACCGATAAGGATGGCAACCTCATTTATTTGTATTCAAATAACTTGGACGAACAATATAGTTATATTGAAGCAGCTAAGAACAAGGGATATAATGTATTGCTGATGGATGGCCAACTGGATGTTGCTTTGGTAAGTATGTTGGAGCAAAAGTTTGAAAATTGCCGTTTCACTCGTGTAGATAGCGATATTGTTGACCGACTCATTGCTAAGGATGAACCGAAGGGTGATGAATTGGCTCCAGAAAAGAAAGATATCCTTTCATCGGTATTCCGTAGCCAATTGCCTCAAATGAAGAAAGTGGAATTCAATGTAGAGGCACAAGCTATGGGCGAAAACGGTGCCCCTATCATGATTACCCAGAGTGAATATATGCGCCGAATGAAAGAAATGGCCAATATTCAGGCAGGTATGAGTTTCTATGGTGAAATGCCCGACATGTTTAACGTGGTACTGAACTCCGACCATAAACTCGTTAAGCAAGTATTGAATGATACTAACGAGGCATGTAGCGCCGAATTGCTTCCTATTGAAACAAGCATCGCTACGTTGAATTTTGAACAAAGCGAATTGAAGAAGAAGCAAGAAGGAAAGAAATACGATGAAATACCACAAGCCGAAAAAGATGCACTTAGCGATGTAGAAAAGAAAATTGCAGATGAAAAAGGCAAAAAGGATGCGGTATTGGGCAAGTATGCCGGTGGCAATAAAGTGATTCGTCAATTAGTGGATTTGGCTTTGCTCCAAAACAATATGTTGAAGGGAGAAGCACTCAATAATTTTATCAAGCGAAGCATTGAATTAATTTGATTTGCTTAATCGCTTATAATCAATCAATAAGGCATCGGGAGATACTTCCCGGTGCTTTTTTTATGCAAAAAAAGTAAAGAAAAAGCTTGTAGGTTCGGAAAAAGTCCGTATCTTTGCATCGGTCAAACGAAAGGACATGGCTCCGTAGCTCAACTGAATAGAGCATCTGACTACGGATCAGAAGGTTACAGGTTTGAATCCTGTCGGAGTCACGAAAAAAGGATGTGTAAATTTACACATCCTTTTTTTATGCCATTTGTCCACCCACAATATCAAGCAATTCATTCGTAATGGCTTGTTGCCTGGTCTTGTTATACATAATGGTCAATTCCTGTAATAAATCATTTGCATTATCGGTTGCTATTTGCATTGCCATGGTACGAGCAGCATGCTCAGAAGCATTTGAATCGAGCAAAACAGTAAAGAGTTTCAAACGGAGCGCTTTAGGTAAAAGTGCTTCCATCAGCTCTTCTCTTGAAGGTTCCAGGATATAGTCTGTTCCATACGACTCTTTTTCACGAGCAACATGTTTCGTAATATCAATGGGCAAGAAATTTTCTTGAGTGATTATTTGTGAAGCCGTACTTTTAAAATGGTGGTATAACAAAACAACCTCATCAATTTGCTTGTCTACAAACTTTTGCATCAATTCTTCGGCCATCTCGACCGTTTCTTTAAATGAAGGTTTTCCGGCAATATTTTCATAATTGCCTTCGGCTTTGTAGCCCATTTTAATCACCGCATCAGCCACTTTCTTTCCAATGGGGTAAATCAGAATATTTTCTTTTCCTAATGTAGCATACTTGTTTATCAAATCCGTTAGGTGGCGTATTACATTCGAATTGAATCCACCGCACAAACTTGAATTGGAAGAAAATGCTACAATAGCCACTTTCTTCACTTCACGGCAGGAGGTATAGACCGATTCCACCTTTTCATTGCCGGCCAAAAGATTGGCCAACAATCGGTGTAATTGCTCCTCATAGGGAAGCATATTGCCTATAGCACCTTGTGCCTTATGTAGTTTGGCAGATGCCACCATCTTCATAGCCGAAGTTATTTTCTGCGTATTTTGGACGGTGGCTATTCTTCCTTTTACTTCTTTCAGTGATGCCATATTGCTTATTTGTTTTTATAAGTCAGGGCTATATCTGCTGCTACTTTTTCAATGAGGGTAGTTACCTCATCGTTGATGTTTCCTGATGCAAGTACATCTATTACGGTTGTTTGGTAGTTGTTACGCAATTGTTCCAAGAAGAGCTCTTGGAATTCCGTTACTTTTTCCAAGGGGACATTGCGCAACAAACCATGGATACCACAATAAAGAATGGCAATTTGTTCGCCTACGGGCATCGGACTATATTGGGGTTGTATCAACAATTTGTTGTTTTTGCGTCCTCTATCAATAGCCATAGCCGTTACCGCATCCATGTCACTACTGAATTTGGAGAATGCTTCCAGCTCGCGGTATTGTGCCTGGTCAATTTTTAACGTACCAGCTACCTTTTTCATGCTCTTAATTTGGGCACTACCCCCTACACGCGATACGGAAATACCTACATTGATGGCCGGACGGAAACCTTGATTGAACAAGTCTGTTTCCAAGAATATCTGTCCGTCGGTAATGGAAATCACGTTAGTCGGAATATAGGCCGAAACATCGCCCGCTTGTGTTTCGATGATAGGAAGTGCGGTGAGTGAACCTCCTCCTTTCACTTTTCCTTTCAAGCTTTCGGGAAGGTCATTCATCTGTTCGGCTACTTCTTGTTGGTTGATAATCTTAGCGGCACGTTCCAATAGGCGTGAATGCAGATAGAAAATATCACCCGGATATGCTTCACGACCCGAAGGACGACGAAGAATCAGCGATACTTCTCGATAGGCAACGGCTTGCTTGGACAAGTCATCGTATACCACGAGTGCATCGCGACCGGTATCACGGAAATATTCACCGATAGCTGCTCCGGCAAAAGGTGCAAAATATTGCATTGCGGCGGGGTCGGCGGCCGTAGCGGCTACTACTATAGTATAGTCCATAGCGCCCCGTTCTTTCAGGGTATTGACAATGTTTGCTACGGTTGAACCTTTCTGACCTACGGCTACATAAATACAATACATCGGTTTACCTGCTTCGTAAGAGGCCTTTTGATTGATGATGGTATCAATGGCGATAGCCGTTTTACCCGTTTGTCGGTCACCAATGATAAGCTCACGTTGTCCTCGTCCGATAGGAATCATGGCATCTACCGATTTCAACCCCGTTTGTAAAGGTTGGTTCACCGGTTGGCGGAAGATTACTCCAGGAGCTTTTCGTTCGAGGGGCATTTCATACAACTCCCCTCCTATCATTCCTTGTCCGTCAAGAGGTTCACCTGTAGGGTCTATTACGCGTCCTAACATACTTTCTCCTACCTTGATAGAAGCAATACGTTTGGTGCGTTTCACTATCATTCCTTCCTTGATTTGATCGGTAGGTCCTAATAGTACGGCTCCCACATTGTCTTCTTCCAAGTTCATCACAATCGCTTTGATACCATTGTCAAACTCCAGAAGTTCATTGGCCTCGGCGTTGAGCAAACCATAGATTCGTACAACCCCGTCGCTTACCTGAAGTACAGTTCCCACTTCTTCAAACTGAAGTGAAGTATCAATGTCTTTCAGTTGTTGGAGCAACACTTCAGAAACTTCGCTTGGTCTTATATTTTCAGACATATTCTTATCTTTAAACTATTCTTCGGTTCTTTTCTATAAACTGCTGCTTGATTCTCCGCATTTGATTGGCTACACTTGCATCCAGCCGGTACGTTCCTATTTCAAAAATAAATCCTCCTTCGATGTTGGGATCTACTTTGGTTGTAAACTCGGCCGATCCTCCTTTGTGGTCCACTATAATCTTCCGGATACGTTCCACTTCCTTCAGGGCCATGGGTACAGCAGTTGTCAGTTTCCCGATGCTGATGTTTTCTTGTTTTCTATATAAATCAATATAGTTACGTATCATGGCACGTAGGTACTTTTCGCGCCGTTGTTGCATCACCAATCGAAAAAAGCGTTCCAATTCGTACACTATCTTTCCTCCGGCGCCGATGGTCAATACCTTTAGTTTCTCTTCCATGGATACCACCGGATTTTCCATAGCAGTACGTAACTCTGGTACTTCTCTAAAGCTCCGTTCCAAAGTCAATGCCTGTTGGTATAAGGCATATTCAACTTTAGTCTCATTGGCATAAGCCAATAAAGCTTTGGCATATCGCATGGTTATTGCACCTGTATACATAACTATTTGTTGTTAGATCCTGTCAATTCATCGAGCATCCGATCTATCATATCCATTTGCTCTTTCTCATTATCGAGGTGCTTGCGCAACACCTTTTCGGCAATATCTACTGAAAGAATAGCCACTTGTCGGCGGATGTCCCGGATAGCATCTTCTTTCTCCACTTGTATTTGGTGGCGGACTTCCTCCAACATCTTCTCGCCTTCCTTCCGCGCCTGTTCCTTGGCTTCGTGCACTATACGTTCGCGGGTTGCGGCGGCTTCTTTCAATATCAGGTTTTGTTCCTCGTGAGCTTTAGCCAGAATAGTTTCACCTTCGGCTTTGATATGAGCCAATTGTTCGTTTGCCTCCTTTGCTATCACCAATGAGTGGTCGATGTACTCTTTTCGTTCATCCACCATTTTGGTAATAATGGGGAATCCGAACTTTGCCAGTACAAAGAACACGATGCCGAATGATAGCACCATCCAGAACAGCAAACCACTATCGGGCATTAATAATGACATACGCCTTTCCGATTAGAGAGCCAAGAAACAAACTACAATAGCAAACAATGCCACACCTTCTACCAAAGCCGCAATAATAATCATACTCATACGAATATCGCTAGCTGCTTCGGGCTGACGGGCAATGGCTTCCATGGCCGAGCTACCAATTTTACCGATACCCATACCTGCACCAATTACCGCAATAGCTGCTCCAATAGCCGCACCTACTTTACCTAAACTTGCACCGGCTGCTGCCTGTAATAACATAGTTGATAGTAACATACTCTTTACTTTTTAATGATTTACTTATTGTTGTTTATTAATTTCAAATACATTTTTAGTGGTGTGCCTCTACTCGGGACATACCGATAAACACGGCCGAAAGCATGGTAAATACATACGCTTGAATGAAGGCTACCAATACTTCTACACAATTCATGAATATACTGAACAGCACCGATACCAAAGTCATCGACCCGCTGATTACCGACCCCATACTGGCGGTAACGAATACAATGCTGGTCAAGGCCAGAATGATAGAATGCCCTGCCATGATGTTGGCAAACAAACGAATCATCAAGGCAAATGGCTTGGTAAAGATGCCAAATAACTCTATGGCCGGCATAATGGGTAACGGACACTTCAACCAAGTGGGAACTTCGGGCCAAAGAATCTCTTTCCAATATTCCTTGGTGCCGAATAGATTTACGGCCAGGAAGGTACATAGCGCCATCACAAGCGTCACGGCAATGTTACCCGTTACATTTCCGCCTCCAGGGAATACCGGAATAAGCCCCATAATATTATTGATAAAGATAAAGAAGAAGGCGGTGAGCAAATAAGGCGAATATCTTTTATAGTCTTTGCCTATACAACTCTTGATTACATCTTCTTCAATCATCATGATGAACATTTCCATTAAGCCAACAAAACCTTTGGGAGCCGGGCTATCGGGACCTCGTTTCTTATACCATCGGGCCACAAACAATATGATTCCTATCACCACCAGGCTATTGATGAATAGGGAAAGCACCGTTTTGGTAATGGAAAGGTCGAACGGACGGATTTCTTCCCCTTGTGCATTCACTTCCACCACTTTACCTTCATACTTGCCTTCCGAGGCTATTCGGAACCCTTCGTAGGTAGCTTCTTCCGAATGTAGCAAGCGTGAAGACGAAAATACATGCCATCCCGTTTCACTACTATAGACTATGATAGGTAGAGAAATGGTGAGATGCGTATCTCCCCACGTGGTAATATGCCATTCGTAGGAATCCTGGATGTGGTGGAAAACTATTTCCTTGGCATCCACTTTTCCCTCTTCCGCATGGTTGGCTTGAACGGGGAGTATTATCCACAAGCAGAGTATGATGGGTAATATGTATTTCAGTTTATTCATTTTTTTCCTTTTTAGCTTTCAACTGCTTATTCTTGTTTCCTTCAAACTTCATGAAAAATGCACTTTCAAATATCATGCTAAGTACATAAAACAAGAAGAAAGTCAGAAAGAATTCTGTTTTTTGTTCTTTTACATGAACCGCATAAAACAATAGTATCCCCATTGAGAATATCATTTTAATACCTTTCATGGCCAAATAGACATATTGTTGCCTTTGAGGAGCGAACAAGCGGCAAGCATCGAACATATAAATATAGAACCAACCGAATACGTAGAAGAAGATGGGTATAAACGGATACCATTCAAAATACCATTCGGGAAATCCCACACCTAATGTCAATCCTACCACCCATGCGGCTACTATCATATATAGTGTATAGCTTGACAGAAATAGTCTTTTGGTCAGTGATATACTCATAGGCTATCTTTTATTTCAAGTTTCCACACAAGCGGATATCATATTCTTTTTCACCTCTACAAATCCACCTTTGATGGAAATTTCCACGGGTGGGTGCTCTTCTTGTTGGCATACAATCTTTCCTTCCGTCAACAAGGAGATGATAGGGGCATGCAAGGGAAGAACGGCAAAGCTTCCTTTGGCACCCGGGAACTTGGCACTTACCGCTTTTCCTTGAAAGACCACGCCTTCAGGGGTATAAATATGAATATCCAATAACTCTGTCATATCCTGTTAGTTTGCTTTAGCCGATTCAAGTAGTTTCTTTCCTTTCTCTATAGCATCTTCAATCGTTCCTACATTGAGGAAGGCTTGTTCGGGCAGATAATCCACTTCACCGTCCAGAATCATCTTGAACCCTTTGATGGTATCTTCAATGTTTACCATTACTCCAGGTACACCGGTAAATTGTTCGGCTACGGAAAAGGGCTGTGACAAGAAACGTTGTACGCGTCGGGCACGGTTTACGGTCAACCGGTCTTCATCGCTCAATTCGTCCATACCCAAGATGGATATGATGTCTTGCAATTCCTTGTTGCGTTGAAGGATTTGTTTCACTCGTTGAGCCACATCATAATGTTCTTGTCCCACAATGTTCGGGTCGAGGATACGCGATGTAGAGTCCAGTGGGTCTACCGCCGGATAAATCCCCAGTTCGGTAATCTTACGGCTCAATACGGTCGTGGCATCCAAGTGCGTAAATGTGGTAGCCGGTGCCGGGTCGGTCAAGTCATCGGCCGGTACATATACAGCTTGTACGGATGTGATGGAGCCGTTCTTGGTTGAAGTGATTCGTTCCTGCATCTTACCCATTTCGGTGGCCAATGTAGGTTGGTATCCCACGGCGGATGGCATACGTCCCAATAGGGCCGATACTTCAGAGCCTGCTTGTGTAAAACGGAAGATGTTATCAATAAAGAACAGAATGTCTCGTGAGCCTTCTCCTTCCTTCCGGTCGCGGAATGATTCGGCTACGGTCAACCCCGACAAGGCGATGGACGAACGGGCACCCGGAGGTTCATTCATCTGTCCATAAACCAGGGTGGCTTGCGATTTCTCCACTTCATTATAGTCTACCTTGGAAAGGTCCCAATGACCTTCTTCCATGCTTTTCTTGAATTCTTCGCCATAACGGATAACGCCCGATTCAATCATTTCCCGAAGCAAGTCATTCCCTTCGCGGGTACGTTCCCCTACTCCGGCAAATACCGAGAACCCGTTGTGTTTCTTGGCAATGTTGTTGATAAGCTCCATGATAAGTACGGTCTTACCCACACCGGCACCACCAAACAAACCAATCTTACCCCCTTTGGAATAAGGTTCAAGTAGGTCGATTACCTTAATACCGGTAAACAACACTTCTTGTGAGGTGGACAAGTCTTCAAACTTGGGAGGTTCCCGATGGATGGGATATGCCCCTTCCTTGTCCAGCTGGGCCATGCCGTCTACCGCCTCGCCTACCACATTCATCAATCGTCCTTTGATTTGTTTACCTACCGGCATGGTGATGGGTTTTCCGGTTGGAATCACTTCCATTCCTCGGCGCAAGCCATCCGTGCTATCCATTGCTACGGTGCGAACCGTATCTTCACCTATATGTTGTTGTACTTCCACCACCAGGGTACGTCCATCATCACGTTTAATGGTCAGAGCATCATGAATACTGGGTAGAACGAGGGCTGCATCCATTTCATGTCCCTCAAAATAGACATCGACTACGGGGCCGATTACTTGTGATATATGTCCTATGGATTGTGACATAAGCTTATCTCTTTATGAATATTTCTTATCCGTTAAAAACAAAAAAGCTGTGCGCTTGTTTTAAGACGCACAGCAAAGATAAAACTTTATTTTGTTAGTTTATTCTATAATGGATATTTTTTATTAGTAAAAACGAATAATAATTAATAAACTACGATTTATAGCACAATTATTCTTCCAGATACATGCCTTCTCTTGACAATAAGTTCTTCAAGTTGGCCACACCCAGTGCCACAATGGCGGTTACTACCGAGGTATGTTCCATGTATTCAGGAATACTCTTGGTGTAGAGGTCGCGTTCGGTATGCCAAATTTCTCCGTAGTTGAAGTTGTATCCCTTGAAGTCGGCTTCGCGGAAACTGATGGCCGGTACCCCTCTCATGTCGAAAACCGAAGCATCGGTACCACCGGTTTGGGTAGGACGCTTGCGAGGCTTGGCTACGGTTACTTCAAACGGATATTCGGGGTTGATGTCCTTGATGGGTTTGCACACTTCTACAAAATCGTCGTACATGGCTTGAGGTACCGAAATGCCTACCGGAGGTGTAGGACCCCCGTCGCGATTGAACAGATTGGATATCTTCTTCAGTTCCTTTTCATGGGTCTTTGCATACGCTTCGGCACCCAGCAAGCCAAATTCTTCGGCCGCAAAGGCTACAAAGCGGATGGTACGCTTGGGCTTGGCACCCGAAAGGGCTATCAATCGGGCTGCTTCCATCATAGGAGCAATACCTGTACCGCAATCCACCCCACCGGTAGCTACATCAAAGGCATCCAGGTGTCCGCTTATAATGACATATTCGTCGGGGTATTTGCTACCCTTGATTTCGGCCACTACGTTGTGGTATTTCACCGGACCTAACTTGAAATGGTTTCGTATATCAAATTCCAACCAGAAATCCCGTCTTTCTTGTACCATCTTCTTGATAATGGCAAACTGATTTTCGTCCAGTTTGATGTCGCACACTTCGGGCAAATTGTCAAAGTTGGTTAACGGATCGTTCAACATTTTTCGGTCGTACAAGGCTCTGAGTGGCACTTGCGATGATTGGATGAATCCCAACACTCCAGCTTCCACCATTTCGCGATAATAAAGTCCAGGAGTTTCGGCTACAGGAATCATCGGCTCATTGCTCTTGTTTTCCCAATTTTTTCTTCTTATTTCTTGATTCTTCTGGGCTATTTCCTTGTTCTTTTTCTTGATTACATTCCGCAAGGAGTCGGCCGATGCCGAGTGGTCAAGTGGCCATCCGCTATTGGTTCCACCCACCAATACCCATGCGCCTTTCAGGGCATGCTTCATGCGTTTGAATTCCTCATCCGTTTTGGGTTCCAGTAGTACATGTCCACGTTGGATGCCTTTGGTGCCCGATGTGTACGATGGAGTTACAAAATGAAGTGTCATGGGTTGGTCGCCCCCAATCATGCGTCCAGACCAAGGTCCGCGATTGAACCCTACGGGCACCTCTCCCGCTTCTTCCAGGCGTACATCCAATCCCCAGCTCTTGAATTCGCGCATCATCCATTCGGCGGCATTCTCATACGTATCCGATCCTACCAGTCTTCCCCCGAATCGGTTGGTCAGAATGTCCAAATGATGCATGGTGCGATTGTCTGTACGTGCGTTTTCAACGATTCCCTTCACCACGGAAGGTTGTGCAAACGAGGGTTCCACAAAGAGTGTGGCGACCATCAAAGTTGTAAATATTGTTTTCTTTATCATAACATATAAAATTAGCTTTGATTAGCAATTTGTTGCAAATATAAAGTTTTTTTGTTTGCATTTTATAGTGTAATAAAGTTTTTTTATTAAATTTGCGAAGTTTACGTAATTACTCAACTATGAATAAGATAGAAAAAGATGGGATGAACCGCAGGGGATTCCTGAAGAAATTGGGTGCCAGTGTAGCCGCTACTTCGGCTCTGTATGGATGTTCTTCGGAAACCAAGCAACAAATTTCTGCCGCTTCGGGAACCACCAAGGAGCTTGGTGAAATGACTTATCGAACCAGTTTGACGGGCGACAAGGTTTCTTTGTTGGGCTATGGATGTATGCGCTTTCCTATGAAGAAAGGCGACGACGGTAAGGAATACGTTGATCAAGAAACGGTGAACGAACTGGTAGATTATGCCATTGAGCATGGAGTGAATTATTTCGATACGTCTCCTGTATACTTGCAGGGACAATCCGAGAGTGCCACCGGTATCGCCTTGAAACGCCATCCGCGAGACAAGTTTTTCGTTGCCACCAAGATGTCCAATTTTGGCCACGCATCGTTCGAGAACTCCAAGAAGATGTACGAACAATCGTTCAAGGAACTTCAAGTAGATTACATCGATTACTACCTTCTCCACTCCATTGGTGGAAGTATGGACGATTTCAATAATCGTTTCATCAACAATGGTGTGCTCGATTTTCTCATCAAGGAACGCGAAGCCGGACGCATCCGTAATTTGGGATGGTCTTTCCACGGACAGAAGGAAGTGTTCGATTATGTGCTCAATATGGATGTGAAATGGGATTTCGTTCAAATCCAGATGAACTATGCCGATTGGCGCCATGCATCGGGCCGCAATGTTAATGCCGAATACCTTTATCAGGAATTGGAAAAGAAGGGTGTACCGGTAGTGATTATGGAACCTTTGTTGGGCGGACGCCTCTCCCGTCTGAGCAATCACCTGGTGGGCCGTTTCAAACAACGTCGTCCCAATGAAAGTGTGGCATCGTGGGCCTTCCGCTTCTCGGGCCATTGGCCGGGAGTGCTTTGTTCACTCAGTGGTATGACTTATAAGGAACACCTTATCGACAATATCAAGACCTTCTCACCGTTGGAATATCTTTCCGACGACGAATTGGACTTTTTGGAAGATACCGCCCAGCTCATGTTGCAATATCCTACCATTCCATGTAATGATTGCAAGTATTGTATGCCATGTCCTTACGGTATCGACATTCCTGCTATCTTGTTGCACTACAACAAGTGTGTAAACGAGGGTAATGTACCTAAGGATAGTCAGGACCCCAACTATCGCAAAGCCCGCAGAGCCTTCCTGGTAGGCTATGACCGTAGTGTGCCTAAGTTGCGTCAGGCCAGTCATTGTATCGGATGCGGAAAATGTATCCACGACAAGCATTGTCCGCAACGCATCAATATCCCTGCACAATTGAAGCGTATCGATGAGTTTGTAGAAAAGTTGAAACAAGAAACCTTATAATATGATGAATAGTAAACTAAGAAGAATCCTTGCCATTGTATTCTTCACCCTCATAACTTTGCTTTTCCTCGATTTTACGGGGACCATTCATACGTGGTTTGGCTGGATGGCAAAAATTCAATTCCTTCCTGCCCTGTTGGCGTTGAATGTTTGTGTAGTGGTGGGCTTGGTGTTGCTCACCTTGCTCATGGGCCGCATATATTGTTCGGTCATCTGTCCGTTGGGCGTGTTTCAGGACATCGTTTCATGGATTGCCGGAAAGACCAAAAAGAACCGTTTCTCTTATTCCAAGCCCCTTTCCTGGTTGCGCTATGCCATGCTTGCCATCTTTGTGGTGGCCATGGTGGCCGGTGTAGGTTTCTTGGTAGCTTTGTTGGCTCCCTATAGCGCCTATGGTCGTATGGTTTCCAACCTCGTTTCACCCTTGTACCTTTGGTGCAACAACCTGATTGCCGGTTGGGCCGAACAAGCAGGTAGTTATGCCTTCTACTCTACCGAAGTATGGATCAAGGGTGGTGCTACCCTGATTGTAGCCATTGTTACCTTGGTGGTTTTGGTAGTTCTTGCTTGGCGCAACGGACGTACCTATTGCAATACCCTTTGTCCGGTAGGTACCGTACTGGGCTTTTTCTCACGCTTTTCTTGGTTGAAGCCGGTTATTGATACCCAGAAGTGTAATAGCTGTGGTCTTTGTGCCCGCAATTGCAAGGCCGCCTGTATCGATTCCAAGAACCATGCCATCGACTATAGCCGTTGTGTGGTATGTTTGGAATGTGTAGATAAGTGCAAGAAAGGCGCCATCAAATATGTACCTCGGAAGAAAGCCGTATCCAAGAGCTCTTCGGCACAAGTAGACAACGGTCGTCGTGCCTTTATGACCGCTACCGCCATAGCTACAGCAGCCGGTTTGGTAAAAGCTCAGGAAAAGAAGTTGGATGGTGGTTTGGCCGCCGTATCTCGCCAACAGAAACCCCTTCGCGAAACTCCTATCGTACCTCCCGGTGCTTTGAGTGCCCGCCACTTTACCCAACATTGTACAGCTTGCCAGCTCTGTGTGCAGGCTTGTCCTAACCAGGTGCTTCGTCCTTCTACCGATATGATGAAGTTCATGCAGCCCGAAGCCTCTTACGAGCGTGGTTATTGCCGTCCGGAATGTACCAAGTGTTCCGAAGTGTGCCCCGCCGGAGCTATCCGTCCTATCGACCGTTCGGAAAAGTCATCTATCCAGATAGGTCATGCCGTATGGGTAGAAAAGAATTGTGTGGTCAATACCGATGGTGTAAGTTGTGGCAATTGTGCCCGCCACTGCCCCACCGGTGCCATTCAGATGGTTCCTAAGGATGCCAACGATCCTAAATCGCCAAAGATTCCCGCCATCAATACCGAGCGTTGTATTGGTTGTGGAGCTTGCGAAAATCTTTGTCCTTCGCGTCCGTTCAGTGCCATTTATGTAGAAGGTCACGAAGTTCATCGAGAAATTTGATAAATATAAAAAAGATAGCATAGAAAGCTATGCTATCTTTTTATATATAATGCTATCAATAGGTATATAGTTCCTTTTATTCTTGTGTAAGATCCACTGCATAGTTGGCACGTTTGCCTGAAGGGAACACACCACTGATAAAGAGCACTTGATCTGCCGAACGAGTAGCAGCTTTCACCACTTCTTCCAATTGGTCAACAGTTTTGATGCTCTGACCATTCACTTTGAGAATAATGAATCCCTTACGGATACCGGCTTCTTTCATCTTACCTTCAGTTACTCCAGTAACTTCTACTCCTGAAGCGAGATTGAGTTGTTTTTTCACTTCTTGCGGAAGTTCACGGAAGGCAGCACCAAGAATTTCCATACCATTATCCTTAACTACCTTAGTAGTACCTTGTTCATTCTTCAAAGTCATTTCGAGGGTCTTTTCCTTCTTGTCACGAAGAACCTTAACAGTTACTTTATCACCTGGACGGTACTTGGCCAATTCTTCTTGCAAGCTGGCAAAGTTCTTCACACGTTTGTTATTGATTCCAATAATAACATCATCCACTTGAAGCACTCCGTTGGCAGAACCATTTTCAAGCACTTCGGCTACATATACACCTTCGGTAGCTCCCAACTCTTCTGCTTTTTTCTTCATTTCTTCATCAAGCATTTGACCATCGTTGTCAATAGCACGACAATTGATACCCAACATGGCACGTTGCACTGTTCCATATTCCTTTAGATCGGTCACTACCTTAGTCATAATACTGGTTGGAATAGCAAATCCATAACCTGAATAAGAACCGGTAGGCGAATAAAGCACCGAATTAATACCCACCAATTCGCCACGGGCGTTAACCAACGCTCCACCACTGTTTCCTTGGTTAATGGCTGCATCGGTTTGGATAAACGATTCTACACCTTTATTATAGACGCCCAACGAACGAGCCTTGGCACTAACGATACCGGCAGTTACAGTAGAGGTCATATTGAACGGATTACCTACCGCCAACACCCATTCACCAATCTTCAGTTCATCAGAATTACCTACAGGAATGGTAGGAAGATCATCGCCTTCAATTTTAACCAACGCTAAATCCGTACTGGGGTCTGCGCCAATCACTCTACCTTGGAATTCACGTCCATCATTCAGCTTGACACTGATAACATCCGCCTTCTCAATCACGTGGTTGTTAGTCACAATATATCCGTCTTTCGATATAATGACTCCCGATCCAAAACCTACCCTTTCCGGTGTCTGAACCTGACGTTGTTGTCCGCCTCTACCACCACGATTACCAAAAAAGTCACCAAAGAAATCATAGAATGGATCGCGAACTGTAACCGTTTCAGTCTTAGATTCTTGAGTCGATTTAATATGTACAACTGCATGTACCGAATTTTCAGCTGCTTGTGTCAAATCAACCGGCTGCGCATCAACGGCATCGAATGCAGCCAAACGAGTATTTGGATTCTGTTGGAACATGTCATTGAACGTCATCATAGATTTCGGTTCTTGCATCTTCATCATATACGATGCTGTAAAACCTGCAACTCCTGCACTCATGGCAACAACTACGGTTGCTCCCAATATTACTTTTGTTGTTTTTTTCATAACTTCAAACCTATTTAATTGTTAATTTAAGTCTTTTGTTTAACATTTATACCGCTAATGTAAGAACAAAAATCATACGATGGTATAGGTTGGCAGTTAATTTTATCGCCTTTTAACAGTGAAGCAATGAACCTTAACAGCGATTAACCGCCCACACTGCCAAATTTACATTCGTTAGAAAAGCAATCGTGACATGGATGTCACTTTTCTTCTACCATCTGAGGCAAAAGAAAAAAACTACGCTTACATCTAACTGAAAAAGAAAAAACTTTGTACCTTTGCCATCAGAAAAGCAGCCGGCCGGTCTGTCGCTGATACCGAAAGGTAAAAGAGGAAAGTCCGGGCAACACAGAGCATCCTACTTTTTAACGGAAAGCTGTCTGTAAAGGTGGAGTAATGCAGAAGAAAAAAACCGCCAGGTTTCCTCAACGAGAATCTCCGGATTCTAATGAAGTTGCTTGGTAAGGGTGAGAAGGTGGGGTAAGAGCCCACCAGCCGCATGGTGACATGACGGGCTGTGCATCTTAGGAGTTGTAAGGTCATGTAAACCGACATTATGAGGGTTGCTCGCCCCACGTCGGAGGGTAGACCGCTTGAGCTTGTTGGTGACAACAGGTGTAGATAAATGACAGGCGCCCGTCCTTAAAGGACGGGAACAGAACCCGGCTTATAGGCTGACTGCTTTTTTCCTTATAATAATACCTATCATTATGACTCAATTCAATCTGGCAAGAATTATCCGTTTCCTTTCAGAAGATATCTGGAGGATAACCGAGGACGAAGTAAGCCGCACTCGCGGTATATTATATAATATGATTAAGATTGCCACCTTATCTGTACGGGAATTCCTACAGGGAGGGGTTATCAATAAGGCTTCTGCCCTCACCTACAGTACACTGCTTGCCATTATCCCCGCTTTAGCATTATTGTTTGCCATAGCCCGTGGATTTGGATTAGCCAACTTGTTGGAAGACCAGATTCGTGAAGGCTTGGTGGGACATGCCCAAGCAGCCGAAGTCATTCTTTCGTTCATCGATTCTTATCTGAGCCATACCAAGAATGGTGTATTCATCGGTGTCGGCTTACTCATGTTATTTTATACCATATTGTTGCTTACCGATAACATTGAGCGTACTTTCAATTCCATTTGGCAGGTAAAGAAGCCCCGTACAATCTATCGTAAAATGACGGATTATTTCTCGATGATTTTACTTCTTCCTATTTTGATTCTGCTTTCGAGTGGTATATCCATTTACCTTTCCACTTTTGTAAAGCACATGGAAGAGTTTGTCCTGTTGGCACCTTTGGTCAAGTTTTTAGTAAGACTCATACCATTTGTCCTTACTTGGGGAATGTTTACCGCCCTCTATATCTTTATGCCCAATACACGGGTAAGGTTCAAATACGCCATTCTTCCCGGTATCATTGCCGGTAGCGGTTTCCAGGCCTTTCAATATTTGTACATCGGCAGTCAGATATGGGTATCAAACTACAATGCTATCTATGGTAGTTTTGCTGCTATTCCTATGTTTTTGTTGTGGACACAAATATCATGGAGCATCTGTTTGTATGGAGCCCAACTATGCTATGTAGCTCAAAACTTGCGCAACTTCAGTTTCAGCAAAGAGACCGAAGACATCAGCCGCCGCTATCACGATTTTCTTTGCATACTGATTATGTCGCTCATCTGCAAACGTTTCCAAACCGAACAAGAGCCCTATACCGCCGAAGCATTAAGCGAAGAGCATAAAATTCCCATCCGGCTGACCAAGAAGATTCTATACGAATTGCAAGATTTGCACATGCTTTCGGAAACACCGTTGGAAGGCGACAATGAATCGGTAGGCTATCTGCCACCAGTAGACATCAACCGTATGAGTGTAGCAATGCTTCTAAGCCGATTGGACGAAGCAGGCTCAGAAGCATTCAAGATTGACCGCGAGCGTTATAATGCCCCATGGGAAGCTTTAACAAAAGCCCGCGAAGAGTATTACGAAAATACCGGAAAGATTCTTCTCAAAGACCTTTAGGCATTGAAATGCATCATTCGGCTCAAATATTTGCCAATGATATCAAACTCTATATTTACAATACTCCCTACTTGGAAAGTATGGAAATTGGTATGTTCAAAAGTATACGGAATGATGGCCACTTGGAACGAATCATCCGTAGGATTACATACCGTCAGGCTTACCCCATTTACGGTAACCGAACCTTTGTCAACCGTCATGTATCCTCGTTTGGCCATTTCCTGGTCAAACTTATAGCGGAATGTGAAATACCAGCTTCCTTCCGCATCCTTAATAGCTACACATTCGGCTGTTTGGTCCACATGTCCTTGTACAATGTGTCCGTCCAGTCTTCCGTTCATCATCATGCTCCGTTCCACGTTTACCTTATCGCCAGCTTTCAGCAAACCAATGTTAGAACGTTCAATTGTTTCCTTCATGGCAGTTACGGTATACGTACCATTTTCAATGGAAACAACAGTTAGACACACTCCATTATGTGATATACTTTGGTCTATCTTCAGTTCATCCACAAAAGAGCATTTGAGGGTGAGGTGCAGATTTTCTTGATCCTTCACAACACGAATCACTTCTGCATATTCTTCTACAATTCCTGAGAACATATTATTATTGATTTAAATTCCTTGTGCAAAGATAATCGAAATATTGAATATTACGAAACGAACAATCAACGTTTCCTTTTCTACCCATAAAAACAGGGGGCTGATGCTCGCTTGCAGACCCCCTGATTACAACACAAAAACTAAACTAGACTTAACTAAACTATTCTTACTTGAAGTTTCACAACTTCTTATTTGCAAAAGTATTGATTTAAATTAAACCACCAAAACTTTTTATATGTTTTTTTAACCGAAAATGTAAAAAATTACTTTTTTCTATATCATGTGGCTTCTTCTATAGGCTTTGTTGGATGTCAAATGGTTTCATTATACCCAAATAACGAATATTCCATAAATCAAAGCATAGACACAACTAAGATTAGATTGTTAAGTAAACCAAACAAACAGAGTACTTTTGCAAACAACCCTAAATAAAATTCATCCGGATGTTAAACAATGTTTTATCTACACATAAAACATCAGCATTCGCTTGCAGATATGAAAAAAGTCCGTACATTTGCATTGTGTTTTTCATAGTATTAGATTTAAGGTTAACAAAAGGTTGGGTCAAGGCGTTGACCCTTTTTTTATGCCCGTACGTTTCTTATCTTATTTAAGTTTAACCGTCACCTTTTTTCCAGTTACCTGAGTCAATAAAGCCGTTCCGTTGTTGTCAATCGTTATATCCGGATATTTCGGTTCTATCAGCACTGTACCGTCTATACTGATAATTCCCCATTGGCAGTAGTTCTTTTCCACCACACAATACTTGCCCACCGGTGGTTTTACATGCCGGTACACTGGTGGTATCGTAATGCGGTTCCCTACTTTCAGTCCCCATTTGATACCTGCTTGGAACGGAGTGGCTGTTCGGTATTCCTCTTGTATCCGCAGTTTCTTTTCCGTTTCCTTGGCCTGCTTCCGTCCAATGGTTTCTTCCGTAACCCGCTCTATTTCTTTTTTGCAGCTCTCCCAATTCTGGGTAGATTGGTTATTCCCTAATTCGGTCTTCTCTTTTCCCTCTTCCTTATGATAGAAATTGCCATCCGTATCGAATATCACAATGCTTCCATCCACCAACCAACGGTAAATGCGGTAAAACCTTTCGGTATCACCTTCCAAAACACAAACATAGCCATTCCCATCAAAAATAGACAAATAGAATTTCCGGTAGGCTATGTATTCTTCACTCCGGTTGACGATACTTACATACACCTCTTGAGTGCGACTGTAATAGCGGTTCCCCACTTTCAGCAACTCCATGTTTCCATAGCGCTTCACCTCCGGTTTCTCTGTGTATATCTTATAGCTGCATAAGTCCAGATAGCGTTCTTTCCCTTTCGGAGTCAGTATAAGCAGAAAGGAATTCCTCCCAAATTTCAGCGAGAAATCCCCCTCCTTTTCCCAACGCTTGTTACCCGTGGCATCCACCACTCCGCAACGGTTGTCCGGCCATCTCACGGCTACCAGATCCT
>CAZJFI010000002.1:0-42135 GCA_964545265.1 uncultured Phocaeicola sp. | reverse complement strand
TATTAAAAGGACAAGGAAAGTGTGCAAGGAAAGTGTGTAAGGAACTTCCCTACACACTTTCCCTACACACCTTATCTTGTTGATATTCAGTGGTGAGTGTAAGGTGCAAGGAAAATCAAGAAAAACTTTTTGTGATTATGGCTTTTCCACATTGTCAATAACAAAAGGCTGTGGAAATCATCGCCTTCGAATGCTCCCCCCCCACTTCTATTCATAATTATTCCCTTTCATTTGTCGGATATATAACAGATATTTTTTTTTGTATTGAAGGTTATTTTTTGCTATAAATGTTACAAATGCTATTAATTTTGTTTCAAGGAAACATTTTTGCACGTTGTTGAAACATATTTGGCAATTGGTTCAGTTGAACTTTTTCACTTTTGTGGTGCAATCCGTAGAGGGATTGAGGTAATTTGTTAATTAATTAATATCTAAAAATGAGAAGCTTGAAAAAATCGCTTTGGAGTACACTTCTACTATTATTAATGTGTACGATTGCTCAGGCCCAGAGCCTGACAATAAAGGGGAACGTGGTCTCAAAGACAAACGGAGAACCGATTATTGGAGTTACCGTAGTAGAAACGGGCAATTCCACCAATGGTACAATTACAGATTTTGACGGGAATTTTACCTTGACGGTTTCGGCCGGTGCCGAGCTGACATTCTCGTATGTGGGTTTCAAAACCGAACAACTGAAAGCACAGAACAACATGAAGGTTGTGATGGTAGAAGATGCCGAAATGATGGACGAAGTCGTTGTGACCGGTTATATGTCTGAAAAGAAGGCAAGTCTCACAGGGTCGGTGTCTGTAGTGAAAATGAAAGAAGTTGCAGATATTCCGACAGGAAACGTCCTTTCGAGTTTGCAAGGCCGTGTAGCCGGTATGAATGTAACGACCGACGGTACTCCCGGTGGAGGAAATACCAGCACTCGCCTACGTGGTATAACTACCATCAACGATTCTTCTCCTTTGTATGTAATCGATGGAGTACAGACTCGTGATAATGTGGCTTCCATCTTGTCATCCAATGACGTAGAATCCATCCAAGTGTTGAAAGATGCCGCTTCGGCTGCCATTTATGGCGCCCAAGCTGCGAATGGCGTTATTATCATTACCACCAAACGCGCTCGTGAAGGCGATGTAAAGGTTAACTTCGACATGTCACTTACAGCTCAAACATTTGTTTCAAACATCGAAATGCTGGATGCTTATGAATGGGGTGATGTATATTGGCAGGCATATCATAATACATTCGGTGTTTATCCTAACAGTACTGTATATGGTAATGGTGAAAAGGCACAGTTGCAGGAATATTACTTCGATAGAGATGGTGTAAGAATCAAGTCGGGTAATACCGATTGGGCCAAGGAAATATTTGATACTGCATTCATGCAAAACTACAACCTTTCTTTGTCCAAGGGATTCAAGGACGGCAATGTTTCATTGGCTTTGAATTACATGGATCAGGACGGTTTGGCCCGTAATACCGATTATCAACGTTTTAATTCTCGTTTGGCTTCCAATTTATATTTCTTGAATAATAAGGTGAGAATTGGTGAAAGTGTTTCTGTGAACCATTGGAAGAATCATAACAACCCGTCGGGTATAGAAGAATTGGTGATTGCCCAGCATCCGGCCATCCCGGTATATGATGAAAATGGAGGCTATGCCGGTGGATATGTGGATATTTTGGGCGACAAACCTAATGCTATCCGTCTGACAGACAACGAAGCCAATAACCGTCACTCCAATTGGAGAGTTTTTGGTAATGTTTATTTGGAAGTAGAACCTATCAAGAACTTGATTTACAAATCATCGTTCGGCTTGAACTACTATACAGGTTTCCATTCAACTTTTGTCCCTATGTGGTCGGAAGGCGACCGTAGTGTAGATGTGAACGAATTGACTGTACGCGAAGATAACAGCTTGCAATGGGTATGGTCGAATACCGTAAATTATATGATCGACTTTGGCAAGCATTCCATCAATGCGGTAGTAGGTATGGAAGCCAAGAAAGAATATGGCGAGCACCTACAGGGTTATGGTCGCGGATTGGTGATTGAAGATTTGGATTACCGCTATCTGGATACGGTTACAGAAGGAAAGAATGTAGGAAACAGTTCAAGTTCGTATGCTATGGTTTCTTACTTTGGCAAAGTTAATTACGATTATGATGACAAGTACCTGATTTCAGGAACTTTGCGTCGTGATGCATCTTCACGTTTCGGACGTACCAATAATTCGGCAATATTCCCATCCGTTTCAGCCGGTTGGAGAATCTCTCGTGAAAAGTTTATGGAAAATACTTCTTCTTGGTTGTCAGACTTGAAGGTACGTGCTTCATGGGGTATCAACGGTAATGATATGATTGACAACAATGCAACCTATAACTTATATTACGCCAGTTTGGAAAATGCAGCTTATAACTTCTCCGGCGATGGTGTATCACTTGTTCCGGGCGTACAGAAATCCATGTCGGGTAATGATGACTTGAAATGGGAACAGACAGAACAATTGAACTTCGGTCTCGACCTTGCCTTCTTTGACCATAAGTTAGGTGTAACTTTGGATTACTTCAGCAAGAAGACTAAGGACATGTTGATTCAGAAACCTTATATCGGTGCTATCGGTGAAGGTGGTTACAAGTGGTATAATGCTGCATCCATGGATAATAATGGTATTGAAGCAACCTTTACATGGAGAGACCGAATCAAGGATTTCGATTATAATGTATCGTTCAATATCTCTTATTACAAGAACAAGATTACAGATCTGCCCGATGAAATCAAATATACATGGGGTGGTGGAGACGGTGTTTCCAAAACAATCATCGGACAACCCTACGGATCATGGATGGCTTATAAAACGGATGGCATTTTCAAAACTCGTGAAGAGGTTTATGAATATTTAAGCAAATACGATGTGCAGATTGGTGACCCGGGTGTAGGACGTATCCGCTATAAGGACTTGAACGGTGATGGTATCATCAACACAGCCGACCGTGACTGGATGGGAAGCGACCAACCTAAAATTATTGCAGGTTTGAATCTTGGAGCCTCTTATAAGGGCTTTGACTTCAACATGTTCTTCAATGGTATGGTTCGTGATGCATGGAACAATTCCAAGTTCTATACAGACTTGTTCCAAGGCTGGACAGGTAACCACTCTACTGATTTGCTGGATGCCATGAATGCTTGGAACGTATATGAACAAACCGGTGTTTATGACTGCGAAATCCCTGCATTGACTGTAGTAGATAGCAACAACGAAACAAGAGGTTCGGATTTCTTCATCGAAGACGGTTCCTATATTAAATTAAAGACCATGACATTGGGATATACTTTACCTGAAAAGTCTGTGAAGAAAATGGGTTTGAATAATGTCCGTTTCTATTTGCAGGCACAGAATGTGTTTACATTGACTAACTATACCGGAGCCGACCCCGAAGGTTTGGGTTATCCTTATCCATTACCTCGTACTTATACATTTGGTTTGTCAGTAGGATTTTAATGAATTACAAAAAAGTGGAAATTATGAAAGTAAAATATATTATTGCAGCATTTGCAATGGCTGTCATGGCCTCCGGCTGTAATGAAGACAGCTTCTTGGATGTGAAACCACAAGGAACATTGAATGAAGATCTGCTTGCTTCGGCAGATGGCCTGGAATTGTTGGTGACTTCTGCCTATTCGGCATTGAAAGGACCGAATCGTGATATGATGTGGGTACCTATGACCAATTGGACTTATGGTGAAGTCCGTTCGGACAACGCATATAAAGGTGGTGGCGGTGTAACCGATGGTACAGATGTGCATCTATTGGAAACCTTTACCATCGACGCCACTTGGGGAAATGCTGATAGCAAGTGGTTCCAACTGTATTGTTGTCTCCAACGTGCAAATGAAGCTTTGCGCGTAATGAATACATTGGATGAATCGTCCGTAAATAATTTGGCTGTACGTAAAGCCGAAATGAAAGTGATTCGTGCACATTTCTATTTTGAATTGGCTCGTTTGTTCAAACAAATTCCTTACTTGGATGAAACGATCCCACAGGATGATTATACCAAGATTGCCAATAATCTTTATTCTCGTGACGAAATATTGGATATGATTGCACAAGACTTGTTGGATGCTGCCGATGCTTTGCCTGAATCTCAATCAGAAGTGGGGCGTGTAAACCGTTATGTTGCTTATGCGTATGCAGCCAAAGTAAAACTCTATCAGGCATACAAGCAAGATGAACGCAATCAGGTAGCTTCTGTCGATGCTACTTTGATGGGAGAAGTAGTGGAATTATGTAATAAACTGGAAGGTAAGTACGATTTGTTGGATGATTTCCAACAATTGGACATGATTGAATTTGAAAACGGAAAAGAATCTGTTTTTGCCGTTCAGTACACGATGGATGATGGTACCGACGGTGCGGGTGGCATCAACTGGAGTAATTTGTTGAATGCTCCGAAAGGTCCATATAATGGTGACGGTTTCTTCTTGCCCAGCCAAAACTTGATTAATGCCTATAAGACTGACGAAAATGGATTGCCTCTTTTCGATACATACAATGATGAAGACTATGGTGTGTGGGCAAACAACCAGTTGAACCAGATAGAATCAAATGTTGACCCAAGATTGGATTTCGTAACCGGACGTCCGGGAATCACCTGGAAAACTTATCCGGATTCTCCATGTAAATCCAGTTGGGTACGTAATAGCGGAGATTACGGATTCAATTGTACCAAACGCTTCTACGTTTCACCGGAAAGCGAACATATGTTTAACGGATGGCCTTGGGGTGCTTCAAGCATGAACTGGCAGATTATCAGATATGCACAAGTATTGTTGTGGAAGGCGGAAGCCTTGGTGGAAAAGGGCGATGCCACAAGTCTGGAAGAAGCCCGTCAGGTAATCAACCGCATACGTCGTCGTGCTCAAGGCAGTAATCCAGTGATGAACTTTGAAAACCCAGCTATGCAGGCAGCCAATTACAAGATTGGAGAATATCCGGCCGAAGGATGGAATCAGGAATATGCGCGTCAGGCAGTACGTTTCGAAACTCGTCTGGAAATGGCTATGGAAGGCGACCGCTTCTTTGACTTGGTACGCTGGGGTATTGCAGAAAAGACGATGAATGCCTATATTCAGAAGGAACAGAACAGTCGTGTATATTATAAAGGTGCACGCTTTACCTCGGGAAAAGATGAATATTTGCCTATTCCATTGCCGCAATATAACTTCTCTGAAGGTAACTATGTACAGAACCCTGGATATGGAGATTTTTGATGAAACGACTTTAAATGAAGATGACTATGATAAAGAATATATGTAGGGCTGCCATATTGTGCTTGGCGCTCATTTCGTGTGAAAATGAAGAAAACAAATTGCTTTGCTATGGAACTCATAGCGAAATTCAAGGCGATATTACCTTAGCCGGTGCTGTTGGTGACGGAAATACGGATTGTTCTGAAATAATCAATAAAATGATTTCAGAACTTCCGGCTGAAGGTGGAACCATTGTCATTCCGGAAGGTGACTTTGTTTTGGATGCTCCGATTGTAATTGGAAAAAGCAATGTAACGATAAAGGGGCTTAATTCTGGTTTCCGAAGCAACATTGATGTGAAAGACGAAGATTTGTTTGGCCCGGGTGGAGGTAGCAAACTGATTGTCCGTAATGCTCAGGCTGCTATTCAGGTATCAGCAGAAGGATTGACCGGCATTAACATTGAAAGTTTGATGATTTCCGGTGGTACAAGTAATAATGGTGTGGGAATATTGTTTGAAAAGACTACAACCGGAGCCAAGATTAAGAATGTAGTAGGTATCAATCTGATAACCGGTATTGAAATTCATCAGGCCAAGAATCTTACTATCTCTGACTGCTGGATATGTGAATTGAGCAACAGTATCCTTCTGGATGGTGGTGAAAACAATACGGTAAAGAATTGTCAGTTAGGTTCTCAACCTACAGGTAACACCTGCTACTTCAAGGATGAAAAAGGACTTGTATTCCAAAAGAATCAAGTTTATCCCGATGGAAAAAGTAATCTCGTTCTCGAAAATTGTGACGATTCAGATATATCGAACAATAATTTCAAGAGCTATTATGTTGCCATCCTCGATTTGAAAGGAAACAACAATGAGGTTTACAATAACATCTTCTGGTTGGCCGATGCTGTTGGACATCAGTTGTTGGATAAGGGTGCAAATTACGGCGTGGTTAGAGTAGCCGGCGAAAACAATTATTTTTCAACAAATACATTGACTTGCGAATGGGCAGTAGGTGATGCTGTTACTATAAGAGCAACAGAAGGAAATAATAACGTTTTCGAAAACTGCTTGATTGAGGATGTGGCCAGCAGTCAGGTATTTCTGATTAATCAATATGCAGTAATAACCAATTGCGTTTCTGAAGATAAAATAACCAAGCAGGTGGAAGAACCGGAAATAGACAAATTAACAGCTAAAGTTGGTCTACTCGTTTTGGCCGAAACCGAAGCCGATGTACAGGATGATGATGAATTGGCAGCTCTTCAGTGGTTCAAGGAATATTGTACAGAAGGTACAGTATTAACCCCAGCACAGTTGGCTACAGCTGATTTGTCGGCTTACAAGGTCATTTGGGTATTGCTGGATAGAGTGGGCATTGGCCATGGCCCCGATAAATTGCCGATTGCCGCTGAAACGGTAGGCATTCTTACCGACTATTACAAAAATGGTGGTAACCTCTTGCTGACCAACCATGCAACTCAGCTGATTAATTTGATGGGACGCTGCGAACGTGTTCCCGGTCTTTTTGGAGATGGAGAAGGTGGTTCCGGTGGCGATATTTGGGTTATCAATGCCAATATCGGTGTAGGTATACCTGATCGATCTGAAGGATACGACCAACGTACACATCCAGTGTTTGCCAAATTGTGGACTGCCTCACCTTATGGATATGAAACATTCCCATTAATTGGCGCAGGACAGAGAGAGGATCATAACTGTATGTGGGATTTGAATGCGTATGGTTATCCGGGCTTGTACCCGGATGCAGAACATGTAGTCGATGCTTTCCAAAAGGAAAATAATGCAACTGTTCTTGCTACTTGGGGACATGTACAGGACTGGTGTTGCGCCGGTTTGGTAGAATTCAAATCTACTGATACGTTTGCCGGTACTTGTTTGGCTATGGGATTGGCCGCTTACGAATGGAATCAAAATTCAAATGCCAATGAATACCAATATAATATCAAGCAAATGACTTATAATATGTTGGATTATTTATCAAAAGAATGATTCTTAGTATTGGAAAATTAATAATATTTTGATTATGAAATTAAATATAAACAATATATTGATTGCAGGTTTGTTTACCTTGATGGGGGCATCCTGTAGCACAGAAGAGACCTATACCAAATGCGATGATTGTGGTTCTCAAAAAATAATTGACATTACTCAATACGGATTAAAAACTGATGGCTCCAGCGACTGTTCCGATTTGATTAATCAATTGATAGCTGATTTACCTGCCGAAGGTGGTGTTATCTTGTTTCCGGAAGGAAAGTTCCGATTGGATGAACCTATTCGTATAACCCGCAATTTTGTGACACTGAAAGGAGTGGAAGGCAGTCAGTTGATTGTGAACAATTCTGAAGCCGGTGTTCAGATTCCTAGTGTGGCTGATGTAAACGGCCAGAAGAATCGTATCAGTGGTGTCGAAATCCAGGACCTTTATATCGTGGGTCAGAATTACCAAAGCACCGGTGTCTTTGTAGAACATGACAATGACCGGGTGCAACTGAAGAATGTTACAGTAGAGAAATGTAATTTGGGATTCAGAATCAATAGCGCCGATGCAATTGTTGTGTCCAATTGTTGTGCAACGGATGTAACCAACGGCTTGGAAATGAACGGCGGTATCCAAAATTCCGTAACAGATTGTGTTTTTGGAGCGAAAGCAGGTGGTGTAGTGTGCCGTATTTCAGGTGAAACCAATCACTTGTTTAGCCACAACGAATTGCAGGATGGTGGCGATTGTGCTCTTGTAATGAATGGATGTAATCGGGTTAATGTAGCTGATTGTGAAATTTCGGGACATCATGTAGGAGTTCTTGAATTGGATGGCTCTAACAATTTGGTTACAGGAAATACAATTATCATGAACAATTCGGGAGAAGACCAGTTGGCTGGAAAAACATCCGAATATGGAGCTGTTCGTGTAGGTGGAAGTTCAAATAACTTTACTAAAAATACCATTAACTGCGATTGGAACTCTGAAATTGAAAATCCGGTAACAATTGCCGCTCCTGATGGTAGCTCAAATCGCTTTTCGGATTGTACAATTACCAATCAAGAAAGTGAATGCGTATTCTATATCAGCGAATCAACCGAGGTGTTGGGATGTGTAGAAGATTTGACCAAGATTTCATACAAGGTAGAAGAAAAGAACCTGATTAAGGCTGCTTATTTGATTACTTATGATTCACCGGCTGATATCGAAGACGATGATGAAAAAGCCTCTTATACATGGTTCAAGAGAGAATTTGTAAATGGGGTGGTACTGACCAAGTCGGAGATAGCCACAACCGATCTTTCTCAGTTCGAAGTGGTATGGGTTCATATCGACCGTTTGGATATGCCGATGGGATGGCAGAACCTGCCTGCACCGATTATTTCGGATGAAATTCTGAATGCTATCAAGGGTTATTATTATAGTGGTGGAAAATTATTGATCACCAATCATGCGACTCAGTTGATCGTTCCATTGGGACGTACCGAACGCCAACCGACCATCTATAGCAGTGCTTCTGGTGGCTCCGGATCTGATGTTTGGAGTATGAATGTTAATATAGGTATGGAGTACGACCATTCCAACCACCCGATATTTGCCGGAATGCCAATTTGTGACGCTTTCACTCATCCGACATTTGCTTTGATCGGTCCGGGACACAGAGAAGACCATAACTGTATGTGGGACTTGAATACATATGATTATCCAAGCTTGTATCCGGATGGAGGCAATATCGTTAATTGTTTCCAAATGGAAAATGATGCGGTTGTATTGGCAACTTGGGGACAAGTAACAGACTTCTGTTGTGCAGGTATTGTGGAATTCAATGCTACGGAAGAATGCAAGGGTACTTGTATCGCTGTGGGATTGGCTGCTTACGAATGGAATCAGAATGGTAGTGCCAATACTTACCAAAACCAAATTATTTTACTGACCAGAAATATGTTCTCATATTTAGCGAATTTGACTGAGTAATTTTGGTAGATAGTTGAACCCCAGACCGCATGATGCGATGTTTAATCGGTCATGCGGTCTACAATACCAAAGGCTATGAAAATAAGAATTGGTTTGCTTTTGATGATATTGGTTGCGGCTCCGCCTGCCCAAGCCCAAATAACTTGGTCTTTTGATTGGACCAATCCATTGCAGGCTTCTGATGGACAGACTTTCTTGAAACTTCATACTGTCAAAAAGAACCTGGAATTGGTGAAAGGTATTGAAGGTATGGGAGTCCGGACCGACGGATATTCCACATGGTTGACTGCTGATTTACCGCAAGGCATTGAATGCGTTGACGGGTATTTTGCCTTGGAGTCTTTTCCTACAGATACTGCTTCGTTAATGGGAATAAAAGGCGAGAAACACTCTGTTGCCGTTTGTGCAGACCGTTTCGGTAATCTGCAACTGGAAATAGGTAATACACAGAATGTTTCTTGTTATTCCTTGCAACAGAAGATAAGTCGTTATGAATGGTTTCATGTTACCTTGTCGGTGATAAATGGTTCGCCCGTTGTTACATTGAATGGAAAGGTATGTAGTATTGACATTCCTGAAAAGAATGCTTTAGCTGATTTCTCAACACTGCTTGTAGGCAAAGGATTCTATGAAAAGAAAATAGGCATGTATGATATTACTGCCATTAACGGTCTGATTGACGAAATCAGTGTCAACGGAAAGATGCCTGCTAAAGCGGAGATGAATGCCTTGTTGAAACAAACTCCGGTCTTGGCTGTTCCTGAAATCCGTTTTGCACATGATTTCAATCGACCGAAGTATCATTTGTTGCCGGCTGCCAATTGGACCAATGAAACCCACGGATTGTTTTACCATAACGGAAAGTATCATATATTCAATCAGAAGAATGCGTCTTCCATTCTGCTGCGTCAGATAAATTGGGGCCATTTTACCAGTCCTGATTTGTTGCACTGGACGGAAGAGAAACCGGCATTGACTCCGGATAGACCTTATGACAAGAATGGTATCTGGTCGGGATGTGCTGTGATTGACGATGCAGGAGTCCCTCGTTTGTTTTATACTTCCGGCGGAGACAAGATGGGGGTAGGTATGGCATCTCCTGAAGATGAAACATTGGTGGAATGGGTGAAGTCTGATTTAAATCCGATTATTGAAGAAAAACCGGAGATGTATTCCCGGACCGATATGCGTGACCAGTATGTGTGGAAGGAAGGAAATGTGTGGTACATGATTATAGGTTTTGGGTTGGAAAAAGTAGAGCAGCCTCATGGAACACTATTGTTGTACAAGTCGGATGATTTGGAACATTGGTCTTTTGTTCATCTGCTGTTTGAAGGAAATCCGGCTGTAGACCAATCGGGTATATTTTGGGAAATGCCTGTGTTCAAGAAAATGGGAAACAAGTATGTACTGTTGGTAAACAGAGTTCCTCAAGAGGGAATTCCTGCCAGAACGCAGTATTGGGTAGGAGATTTCAAGGATGAGAAATTCATCCCGGATAGTCCGATACCTCAAAATCTGGAAGTCATCAACCGGTTGCTTTCGCCTTCGGTTGTAGACACACCGGACGGCCAGGTGACAGCCATTGCCATTATTCCGGATGAAATTGGCGGACCGGCCAACTATGAAAACGGTTGGGCGCATCTTTATAGTATGCCAAGAGTCTGGAATTTGAAAGACAGCAAGATTTGTCAAAGCCCCCATCCGGTGATGAAAGAGTTGAGGAAGGAGCATCAATATTTTCCCAAACAGACTCTTTCGGAATCGAATCCTTTGGTCCTCAGTAAGGAAGGACATCAGTTGGAGATTGAAACGACCTTTTATCCATATGATTCAAACCGATTTGGTTTTGTATTGTGCAAGAATCCGGATAACAGTGAATACACTAAGATTTACTATGATGTGGCCAATCAGGAACTTGTGGTGGATCAAACTCATTCATCTGAACGAAAGTTTATCCCATTGAGGGTTCGTAAAGATGTATATAAGCTTGATATCTCAAAGCCTATAAAACTCCAGTTGTTCATAGACGGTTCTGTGGTAGAGGGATTTATCAACGGAGAGGATGCTTTTACTACACGTATATTCCCATTGAAGGAAAACAGTACGCAAGTGGAACTTTTTGCTGATGGAAGTCAGACAGAAGTCGAAACAAGCATTTGGAAGTTGGAAAGTACTAAAATCAAGATGAATTTTTAGGAAGGAAGTATGAAGAAAATAAATATATTATGGTGCTCGTGGCTTTTGGGTACTTTATCTGTTTTTGCAGGTGAAAATGATACACTATATCATGAAACTTATCGTTCTCAGTATCATTTTAGCCCTCAAAAAGGATGGATAGGAGACCCAAGTGGATTTATGTATTATCAAGGCAAATACCACATGTATTGGTGGGGTAAAACAGAGTCTGCCGATTTGGTACATTTTGATGAAGTTACTCCCTTTGCCATGACCGGTGCCAGTGATAACATCAGTTATTTTACCGGTTCTGCGGTAATCGATAAGAAGAATACGGCCGGATTCGGGAAGAATGCTTTCGTTGCGGCATATACTTCTTATGAAAAGGATTCTAAAAAGCAGGCGCAAAGTATTTCTTTCAGCCATGATAATGGAAAAACTTTCCATTATTACGAAGGAAATCCAGTGTTGGATATTTGGAGTACCGAATTTAGAGACCCTACAGTCATTTGGCATGAAGCTACTCAAAGATGGGTGATGGTAGTAGCCAAGGCATTGGAAAAGAAAGTGAAGTTTTACACTTCATCGAATTTGAAGAATTGGACTTGGGTCAGCGATTTCGGGCCGGCTGGTAATAGTGAAAAATCCTGGGAATGTCCGGATTTGTTCCAAGTCTCTGTTGATGGGAATCCCGACCTGAAAAAATGGGTCTTGGTCGTTTCAATCAATTGGGCTCAAGTACAGTATTTTATAGGCGATTTTGATGGAACTTCATTTACGTTGATGGAGAATCATCCAACAGAACCTTTATATGTAGACAAAGGACTGGATTATTATGCTCCGCGTACTTTTCAGGATTATGATGGCACTTTGAAATCTACCATTCAGATGGGATGGGTGGATACATGGGATTACGCACAACATGTTCCTTCTCAATATGGAAAAGGATTTTGGTCTATTCCCAGAGAATTGGCTTTGAAAACATATCCGGAGGGCTTGCGGTTGGCTCAGAAACCAATAGGTGCTTTGGAACAATTGCGAATTTCTCCTATATCCGTTTCAAAGAAAATGGCGGTAGGGACTTATCGGATACCGGGCTTTATCCCTGCAGCAAATACATACGAATTGGATGTGGAGTTCACGGTAGATTCACCCAATACATTTGGACTGAATCTGTGTGTAGGCAATGGTAAAAAGTTAGTGCTTAGTTATGATACAGAATCTCATAATTTTGTAATAGACCGTACAAATACCTCTGCTGTTCCTATCGTTAAATTTGATAGAATGTCTTATTCTAAATTGATGCCGGTGAATGGAAAAATTAAACTTCGTATATTTGTGGATAAATCAAGTGTAGAAATATTTGCAAACGATGGGAAGGATGTCTATACATTGCTGACCTATCCGGCCGAAGAGCAGATAGGTATAGAAATGTTTGCACTCCGAAAAGGTACATTCATGAACTTGAAGGCTTGGATGATAAAATCAATATGGAGATAATTTTAAAAATAATAATAGCATGAAAACGCAAATCTTAAAAACGTTATTAGTCGGTGTAGTAGCATGTTTCTCTACCCTGACAACTTATGCAAAGGATGACCATTTGAGCATAAGCTATTTAGGAAACGGACAGAGTTTTGTCCGACCGATGACGATGAAGAAATATTTGCTTCTGCCTATTGAAGAGAAGGCAGGTGAAGCAAGATTTTCCTTGATTGTCAATAACCAAACCATTCAAACCATTAATGTGCGTTTGGCGGTAAATCAAGTGGACTATTTTGTACCGTTCGAACTGAGCGGTTATGATATGGATAAAATCGTATTGGATGTTCATGGTGTTAAGGAAGATGCAATTTGTTGGCAAGATATGAAATTGTCTGATTCGTTCGACAAACAGAACCGGGAACAATATCGTCCGACATATCACTTTGCACCCCAATATGGATGGATGAACGACCCGAACGGCATGGTATATAAGGATGGTGAATATCATTTGTTCTATCAATATAATCCTTACGGCTCCATGTGGGGAAATATGCATTGGGGGCATGCGGTAAGTAAGAATCTGACTTCTTGGGAACATTTACCGGTAGCTATAGCCCCTGATGGATTGGGAGCAATTTTCAGTGGCAGCTGTGTATTGGATAAAGAGAATACAGCAGGCTTTGGCAAGGATGCCATTGTAGCATTCTATACAACGGCAGGTGCAAGCCAGACACAGAGCATGGCCTATAGCCTGGACAATGGACGTACTTTTACAAAGTATGCGGGCAATCCGATATTAACATCCAGCGCACGCGATTTCCGTGATCCGAAAGTTTCTTGGTATGAACCGACGAAGAAGTGGATTATGATTCTGGCTGTAGGTCAGGAAATGCAGCTCTATTCATCTGCCAATTTGAAAGATTGGACATACGAAAGCAGTTTCGGTGAAGGCCAAGGTGCACATGGTGGCGTTTGGGAATGTCCGGATTTGGTACAACTGCCAGTGAAAGGAACAGACCAAAAGAAATGGGTCTTGATTTGTAATCTCAACCCAGGAGGACCGTTCGGCGGTTCGGCAACCCAATATTTTGTTGGTGAATTTGACGGACATCGTTTCGTGAATGAATCACCCGCTTTAACTAAGTGGATGGATTGGGGCAAGGATCATTATGCAACCGTTACATGGAGCAATGCACCACAGAACCGTACCATTGCCATTGCTTGGATGAGCAATTGGGAGTATGGCAATAATGTGCCCACTATGCAGTATAGAAGTGCCAATTCTGTTCCTCGCGACTTGTATCTGTACGAGCAGGATGGTGAAACATATATGGCAAGTGTTCCATCGGAAGAACTGAAGGCATTGCGAGGAAAACCGGTTAAGAAAGGTTCTTTCAAAGTAGGCAAAGGACGTGACATGAAGAATCTGCTAAAGGACAATCAAGGGGCTTATGAAATCGAACTGAAGGTGAAGAACATTAAGACAAAAACAATAGGTATTCAATTATATAATTCAAAGGGAGAAAAGGTAACCCTTTCATACAACATGGACACCAAACAGTTTTCAATGGACAGAACTCAAAGTGGACAAGTTTCTTTCAGCCCAAGTTTTGCAGCTGTAACTTCGGCTCCTATCGTGAAACAGGACACTTATTCGCTCCGTTTGTTGGTAGACAAGTGTAGTATTGAGGCTTTTGATGGTGAAGGCAAGTTTGCAATGACCAACTTGGTCTTCCCTTCAGAACCTTATAATCATGCAAAGCTCTATTGTGATGGCGGCTCATGTCAAGTAGTGTCTTTTAATGTATATCCATTAACTAATAAGTAATTGTTATGACAAAAAACGATAATTTATATATGAGACTTATCCCTATTATGTTGTGCTTTTTTGCCATGGGATTTGTCGATTTGGTAGGTATTGCCTCAAATTATGTAAAGGAAGATTTGAGTTTGACGGATGCTGAGGCCAATATTTTCCCTTCGTTGGTTTTCTTCTGGTTCTTGATATTTTCTGTCCCTACGGGTATGTTGATGAATCGTATCGGCAGAAAAAAAACGGTGATGTTGAGTTTGATTGTAACTTTTGTATCATTGCTCATTCCTGTTTTCGGTAGTAGCTATGGTATAATGTTGGCTTCTTTCTCATTGTTGGGAATTGGTAATGCATTGATGCAAACCTCCTTGAATCCCCTGTTGAGTAATATTGTCAGTGGAGACAAGTTGACAAGTTCCTTGACTTTTGGTCAGTTTGTAAAGGCTATTGCCTCTTTCCTTGCCCCTTATATAGCTATGTGGGGAGCCATGCAGGCTATGCCGACATTCGGGATGGGATGGAGAGTATTGTTCCCTGTATATATGATTGTGGCTGTTTTTGCCATTGTTCTATTGGGAATGACTCCGATTGAAGAAGAGAAAGCCGACAAGGCCTCTTCCTTTATAGAATGCGTTTCTTTGTTGGGTAAACCGTTCATCTTGTTGTCGTTTATTGGCATCATGTGTCATGTGGGCATTGATGTGGGTACAAATACCACAGCTCCAAAGATTTTGATAGAACGTTTGGGCATGTCGCTGACCGAAGCCGGTTTTGCTACCAGCCTTTATTTCATATTCCGTACGGTAGGTTGTTTCTTGGGTGCTTTCATTTTACAGAAAGTTTCCTCCAAATCGTTCTTCGCCGTCAGTTCAGTCATGATGTTATTGGCTATGGTTGGCTTGTTCATGTTCCGATCAGAAATGATGATTTATATTTGTATTGCCATGATTGGTTTTGGTAACTCAAACATTTTCCCCATCGTATTTTCTCAGGCTCTTTTTGCAATGCCCGAGAAGAAGAACGAAGTGTCAGGATTGATGATTATGGGCTTGTTTGGCGGAACTGTTTTCCCTTTGGCTATGGGATTGGCCAGCGATTTCATGGGACAGAATGGAGCCGTGGCCATTATGGCAATCGGTGCTGTTTATTTGATGTTTTATACCTTAAAAATTAAGAAATAACTATGAATGACATGATAGTAGGAATGGGTGAAGCATTATGGGATGTGCTCCCCGAAGGAAAGAAAATAGGTGGTGCTCCGGCTAATTTCGCTTATCACGTATCTCAGTTTGGATTCAATAGTCGGGTAGTCAGTGCGGTAGGTGATGATAAGTTAGGCAATGAAATTTTGGATAACTTTGCAGAAAAGAACCTGAAATTCTTGATAGAGAAGGTTCCTTATCCTACGGGTACTGTTCAAGTGGAATTGGATAGTGAGGGGGTACCATGTTATAACATTAAAGAAGGTGTTGCATGGGACAATATCCCCTTTACACCGGATTTGGAGGAGTTGGCCAAGCAGACGCGTGCCGTTTGCTTCGGTTCATTGGCTCAGCGTAGTGTCGTATCGAGAGAAACCATCAATAAGTTTCTCGATACAATGCCTGATGATAGCGACCGGTTGAGAATATTTGACATCAATCTTCGTCAAAGTTTCTATACCAAGGAAATTCTTTGTAATTCGATGGAACGTTGCAATATTTTGAAAATCAATGATGAAGAACTGGTAACCGTGAGTCGTATGTTCGGTTATCCGGGTATTGATTTGCAAGATAAGTGTTGGATTTTATTAGCCAAGTACAATCTGAAGATGTTGATTCTTACTTGTGGAGTTAATGGCAGTTATGTATTTACACCGGGTAACATTTCATTTGTCGAAACTCCAAAAGTAGAAGTGGCGGATACAGTGGGAGCAGGCGATTCGTTTACAGCAACTTTTGTTGCTGCCATACTGAAAGGAATGAAGGTAAATGAAGCACATAAGCTGGCTGTTGAGGCTTCTGCTTATGTTTGTACTCAAAATGGTGCCATGCCGGTTTTCCCTATGGAATTGAGAGTACGTATGGATTAAATTCATGTTGATAAAATAAAATAGAGGAGTTGTCTGTGAAGATGGCTCCTCTTGATTTATTTTTTGTAATACTGCTTGATTTGTTTATCTTTGTAATCTAAAACTATACGATGATGAAATGTTTCCTTAAATATATTTGTACGCTTGTTCTTGTGGCATGTTGTCTTAGCTCCTGTAGTAATCGGGAGTTGAAGTCTTTTTATATCGGAGTCTCCCAATGCAGTGACGATGAATGGAGGCATAAGATGAATACAGAGATTCTCCGTGAGGCGATGTTCTACAATGGCTTGAAAGTGGAAATACGCTCGGCAAAGGATGATAATAGAACTCAAATTGAAGATATACAATATTTTGTAGAAAAAGGTGTTGACTTGTTAGTTGTAGCTCCAAATGAAGCTGTAGCCATTACTCCGGCCGTAGAGGAGGCGTATCGGCATGGGATTCCAGTGGTTGTGGTCGATAGAAAGATTCAATCGGACCAATATACATCGTTTATCGGAGCAGATAATTATAAAATAGGGTTGGATGTAGGAAATTATGTTCTCAATCATATCGATTCTTTAGGTAATATATTGGAAATTATGGGACTTGAGGGATCCACTCCGGCAGTGGAGCGACATAAAGGATTTCTGGATGCAATCCGCAATAATCCTAAGGTAAATATTATAGCCAGTGTAGACGGAGAATGGTTACAGGATTCTGCCATGGAAGTTATGGACTCCATGCTTACTCTTACCAAGGATATCGACTTTGTGTTTGCACATAATGACCGAATGGGTATCGGAGCCTATATGGCAACTTTAAAACATCAGAAAGAATCAGAAATAAAGATTGTGGGCGTGGATGCCTTACCGGGCGAGAACTATGGTTTGGACTTAATTATGCGAAATATTCTGGATGCATCCTTTATCTATCCTACCGATGGTGATAAGGTGCTCCGTTTGGCTATGGATATTCTGGAGAAGCATTCTTTTAGTAAAGACAATGAATTGTCTTCGGCTTTGGTCGACAAGCAGAATGCACGTCTTATCCACATGCAGATGGAGCATATATCCGAACAGGATGACAGAATAGAATATCTGAATGGTCAGATTGATGAATTTTGGTCGCGTCATTCTGTACAGACTGTATTTTTATACACCAGCTTGTTTATGCTCTTGTTGCTGGCTGTGTTGTTAGGATTCATTGTGAAGATGTATTGGATGAAGAATCAGATGAACACGGAATTGTCCGATCAAAAACATCGATTGGAAGACCAGCGAGACCAGCTGATCAGTCTTTCCAGCCAGTTGGAAGAAGCGACTCATGCCAAATTGGTTTTTTTTACCAATGTTTCTCATGACTTTCGTACTCCATTGACATTGGTGGCCGACCCTGTGGAGCAATTGCTGGCAGACGAAACTTTAAATTCCAAACAGCATTCCTTATTGAAGGTGGCTCATAAGAATGTTAGCATCCTTTTGCGGTTGGTCAATCAGATTTTGGACTTTCGTAAATATGAAAATGGGAAATTGGAATTGTATCTTTCTACAATAGACCTTGGTGAGCAACTGAAGGAATGGAGTCATGGATTTCAAACACTGGCCTATAAGAAACATGTCCATTTTAACTTGAATATTGAACGTGATACAGACTTTGTCATGGAAATGGATGCAGAGAAAATGGAACGTATTTATTTCAATCTGCTTTCCAATGCCTTTAAGTACACACAGGAGAATGGTGTGATAACTGTCACACTATCGGTGGTACAAGGTGATAAAGGTCGTTTTGTCCGTATGATTGTGTCGGATACCGGTAAGGGTATTTCGGCTGAACATATACAACGCATCTTTGAACGTTTCTATAAAATAGATATTCATCATAGTAGCGGTTCAGGAATAGGACTGGCTTTGGTCAAAGCTTTTGTAGAATTGCACGGAGGAACCATTACGGTGGACAGTATGGTAGGTAAAGGAACCGTCTTTACGGTAGAAATACCTATGCGTAAGCCGGAAGGGAAAGAAACCGAATTGCAAAGCGAAACTTATATCACTCCCCAAACTATATTGGAAGAACTCTCGGATGTAGAAGGAGAAAGCATAGAATTGGACGAAAACAATGAATCCATCTTGATTATTGATGACAATAAAGATATTCGTGAGTATATCAAAACACAATTTGGTGATAAATACATGGTGCTTGAAGCAGAGAATGGCAATGCAGGACTCCGGAAGGCTATGAAATATGTGCCGAGTGTTATTCTATGTGATGTGTTGATGCCAGAAATGGATGGCTTTGAATGTTGCAGACGTATCAAGGCGGAGATACAAACTTCGCACATTCCTGTGATTCTTCTTACAGCTTGCGCTTTGGATGAGCAACGGATGGAAGGATTTGAGTGTGGAGCTGATTCGTATATTGCAAAACCTTTCAATTCCCAATTATTGTTGAGCCGTATCCAGAATCTGATAGCCAATCGTCAACGGTTAAAACAATTGTTTGGTGATAACCGCATGTTGAGCAAGGAACAATTCAATGAGGTAGAAAAGGATTTTGTGGAACGTTTCCAGACATTGGTAGAAAAGGAATTAGGCAATTCGGATTTGAGTGTAGAGGATTTAGGAGGACAATTGGGTATGAGTCGTGTGCAGTTGTATCGAAAAATAAAGGCATTGACTAATTATACTCCAATTGAGCTTCTTCGCATTATCCGATTGAAGAAAGCGGCTTCTTTATTGGCTTCTACTGACAAATCCATATCAGAAATTACTTACGAAGTAGGATTCACTTCTCCATCTTATTTCACGAAGTGCTACAAAGAATATTTCGGTGAAAGTCCTTCAGATTTTCTTAAACGAAAACATAAGTAAAAGATTCGGTACGTTTGGGGTATGAAGTACCCGTGGGACAATTGCAGAAGGCTGTAATTGATTTGATGAATTCTTTGACGGTTCCAATTATCAGGGCATCCGCCATTATCATTTGCGCCAATTCTTGTTGATGATATCGTTATAGACTTGTGATAACAAGGTGAGTTGTAGCTAAAACATCTTCATTATCAGCAGTCTTCATTTTGTGGATAATCCAATCATGGTCATTGCCCAACAATCCTAAAGTGCGAAGAAGCGGATAAGGCGCATTTGATTTTTTAGAAACGAAAATGAAATTGTTGTTTATTTTGTTTCTTATAAGAAATAAAATCGTATATTTGCACTCAAACAACAACTTATAAGTATGCTATTAATCACGAGACAGCTATATGCAGACAAAGTGGATGCATGGATAGGCAAAGGACAAATCATAGTGCTTACCGGGCAACGAAGAGTGGGTAAGAGCTATATTCTCAAGGATTTCTTTGTTCGCTGAACAACATCAGTAAGTTTATGAAATCGCAGGGACAGGATGTTGCCGTCAAGTCAATATCTTCGTATCTCGGTTATTTCAAGGATGCCTATCTACTCACATCGGTGGACAGATACGACATACATGGAAAGAAACTGTTGGAATCAAACGAAAAACTCTATTTTGGTGATGTTGGCCTCCGTAATTTGATAGCATGTGGAGAAAGGGAAGGTGACATTGAAAAGATTATAGAAAATATCATCTATCAGCAATTGCTACGAATGGGATATACGGTAAGTGTCGGCCAGTTGAGAGCCGGTGAAGTGGATTTTGTGTGTACCCAATCCAACAAACGCGTATATGTGCAAGTGGCTTATCTCATCGCATCGCCTGAAACCGAGGAGAGGGAATTTGGCTGTTTGGAGAACATAAAGGATAACTATCCCAAATATGTCATTTCCATGACTCCTTTAATCAAAAGAAGTGACAGGAAGGGGATTGTCCACATCAGTCTTCGGGAATTCTTAAAACACGGCTTCTGATGAAGAACCGCATTGACGGGACTTTCGCACACGGTGGCGGTAAAGTGTGTAGGTAGCTTACTTACACACTTCACCTATACACCCTATCTTGCTGATACTCAGCAGCGAGTGTAAGATGCAAGTAAAATCGAGAAAAACTTTTTGTCTACAAAGTCTTACTCGTCTTTCGGATACGGCAAGACAAATGCCAAGAGTATACATCCCATACAAAGGTATACTGTCCATCCGGTCAGTTCTTTCAATGTGACCAACATGGCTTGCTGCTGGATTTTTCCTTTGGAAGAAAGGGTAGCGAGGGTATGGGCGTCTTCTTCGCTATGTCCCTTCATTTTTCCACCCATAACGCTTCGGTTGTAAGCGGACAAGAAATCTGCATTCGAAGCATCGGCATATTCCGTCATGTTAGTGATGTGTTGTTCCTGTCTATGATGCAACAAATTACTGTAGACTGAAACACCCACTGCCGGTCCTAAAGCTGAACGGAAGGTAAGCATAACGAAAATCCAGGACGGAATTAATACAGCCGGCAACCTTCGCATTCCATACACGGCTACCATAGCATAAAGCATGAATGTCCCGATGTTTCGCAGGATGGTAGGAAGAATCAAGTTATCGTACAGTTCTTGAGGTTGGTAATGGAAGTAAAGGTAAGCAGCTGATGCCAACAGAAAGGAAAAACCGACCATGAACATATATCGGAAATGTACCTTCTTTTTGGCTAAGAAAATGCAGAGGAAAGCTGCTATCACATAGCCAATGATGCCATAATTGCCAATGGATGTGTTTTGTAGGTTGTCTGTCTTCATGGAAATGCCCATATAGACATTGACCAACATGGAATGGGAACTGGCCAACATGAACAACATGAACATCAGTACGGCTATGTGCGTATAGGTTCGCTTGAATATGCCCAACCGCAGGTAAGGACGGAAACTACCCCTCTGCACCATCAGGAACATTCCTAACGAAATAAAGGCGGCAATCAAGGCTATGCGCATCGTTACATCATCAAACCAATCCAGCGTCTTTCCGTAAACAAGCATATAACAAACAGAAAGGAGGAACACAGATACGGCAGTAAAGTCTCCAGTCTTGTAAAAACGTACCCATAGTCCATTCCCTTTCTGATATTTCATTGTGCTCTCCACTAAAATAATGGCAACCAATGCCAATGCCATCATGGCATAGTACACATACTGCCACTCGTATTCGTAAGCCAACCATGCAGTCACAAAACTTCCCAATTGTCCCATGGTCATAAAGAATACATAGACAATAGGAAGCAACATCGCTTTCCCACTATCTATTTTGGCAACAATTGCCGGGTCGGTAGGTGCATATTGTGGTATGAAAGCGTTGATGGGGTCATGTCCTGTCAGTCCTTGCAAGAGCGGAAATAGGTTGTTCATTATCAGCATGAAGCGTAAGGAGCCTGTCACAAAACTACAGCACATCAGCAGAAACATACTGTCTGTCACAGCACAGATCCAACTCAGCAGGAACAGCATATTAAATCCGAAGATAAACATCATCTTGGGACGACGCATCAGCATATAGCGCAAAAAGAAAGGTGTGATGACCGCCATACCTACCGAGGTGGCGAAGTTGGCATACTGGATATGTTCAGAGATGATGCCTAATTCGCCCGACATTTCGCTGGCATTAGGCGAATAAACACCACTGATGAACAGGATGGGTACGAAGAGTAGGATGTGAACCGTTACCTGTAACCAACCGGGCACCCATTTATAAAACAAGCTGTTCTTCTTCATGAACTTATTTAATTTTGGCGGAAACCACAGCCATCATACCTGCCCGGAGCAAGTTGTTGTCTTCTGTCGTAAAATTGATGAACTCAATCCGTACAGGAATGCGTTGCTGAATCTTGACAAAGTTACCTGCCGAATTGTCGGTTGGCACCATGGAATATTTGGCACCTGTAGCCTCGGATATGGCCGTCACTTTTCCTTCAAAAGTACGCCCCTTGATTGCATCTATCCGAATAGTCACTTCCTGACCTACATATAGATTCTCTATTTGTGTCTCTTTATAGTTGGCAATGATCCATTTGGGTGTGTCAGGAATGATGTTGGTAATAGTCTGACCGGCACTCACGTATTGGCCTTCTTCTAAAGAACGTCTTCCCAAATATCCGTCGCATGGAGCCACTACAACCGTGTATGAAAGGTTCAATAACGCTTGTTCAACTTTAGCTTCCGCCAAAGGAATGGCATCGTTGCTGTTGGCTTTGCGTTGCACTCCTTCAGCTACTGACAATTCTGCTGTAGCCTGTTGTTTCTTCAATGCTTCCAATCGTGCTTCCGCCATTTCAAGTTCGGTTTTCAATTGTTCCACCTTGATGAGTGTAGTTGCATTTCTTGTCAACAGGTTGCTATAACGTTCATAATCTTTTCGGAGCATTTCCACCTTAGCTTTTGTCTCAAGGATGTTTGCATCATATACCAATACATTGCCACGGGTCTTGTCAAGAGCCGATTGGGTTACATCTGCCGATGACTGGGTAATCTTCAGGTTGGCTTCCGCTTCTTTCAAACGAATGCGGTATTCTCTGTCGTCGAGTAATAGCAGCGTATCTCCTTTGTGTACAAACTGATGCTCGGTGAACCGGATGCTTCGAATATATCCTGATGCACGGACATTAATGGGAGAAATGTATTGTTCAACTTGAGCATTGTTGGTCGTCTCGTTTTGTTTGTAGTCCCAAAGCAGACGTATCAATTGCCAGATACCCAATACAATGATGATGATACCCACTGTGCTTAATATATAGCGGACAGTACGTACTTTCTTTAATTTCTTTGCGGTTTGTTGATGATTTGTTGCCATATATTCTTTTGTTTTATTCAGTTAAAAGAGAAAGTTGTTTACTTAATTTCAAGAGTTTAAGTTCGGAAAGCTTGTAGCTATGATAAGCATTGATGTAATTGTTCATGGCATTGCTCATATTAAGCTCATCCTGTAATAAGGCAGTCATGGAAGCCACTCCTTCCCTATACTGGTCGAGTGTCACTTCATACACCTTTTCGGCCAAACGATAATTGTCCTTTTGCTTGAGGTAATTCCGGTAGTTATTTTCACATTGGTTTATACCATTTGCATAGTCAGTAGCCAGTTTCTGTCTCAAGTCTGAGAGTTCAGTCTGCTTCTGCATTTGTTCTATTTTATTCTTACGGAGCTTGACTGTCTTTTCAAAGCCATCGAATATAGGAATGTTCAAGGACAATCCCCAATAAAAGGAATTGTACCATTTCTTGGTATCCGAGGCATGGAATATCCGATTGAAATGTTCGCTGTAATTGGTATAGCCCAATTGTCCAACCAACGAGAGTGTAGGCAAATAACCCTGACTGATGGATTTGCGTTGCATAGTGAGGGTTTGTTGCTGTGCTTCTACTATTTTCAGTTCATATAAATCTTCCGAAAGTCCTTTATGAGGAGCCATTTTCCTTTCACGTTCCATATCCGGCCGTTCAACGGTAAGAGATGTTTCAGCAGAAATCCCCATTACGTATTTCAGCAAGTTGAGTTGCTGCTCATAAACGGATTGTGTATTGGCAAGCTGGACTTTCATGTTCTCCAGATTTACATCCACTCGGTTTACATCCACTTCCATGGCAATACCGTTTTCATATCCTGCCAAAGTAATGTCACGCAATTCGGTCAATCGTCGTACATTCTCATCAATCAAATGCTGTTGTTCCAAAGACGTTTGTGCCGAATAATAAATTTCCGCCGTAGTTGTCGTCAAGTCTTCAACCGCCTTGTCGTATGCCATCTGACTGATCTCTTCCATTTGTTTGGCTATGTGAATGGAGGTATAGAGGGTATGATTATAAAGCGGCATATTCAGTTGTAACCCACCATTTGTGTTATAGCGCATCCCTCGACTTTCATTGTAATTCTGTCCTTCCGTGGGATGCCCGCCCAACGGATTGCTTAATGAAAGAGAGGTTGACTTATCCACTTGATTCGTAAAGTTCCCATACGCTTTTATTACAGGAAGCAATTTGGCACGGTTGGCCATGATATCATACTTCTTCTTCTCCAGTTCCTGTCCTTTCTGTTGTAAGGAAAGGTTGTTGCCGATGGCTGTTTCTATGCATTGTTTTAACATATAAGTAGCCTTCTCTTGTGAATGCAAGCACCCGCATATCAACAGGCAGATACTTGCCATACAGATTCTTTTTGGTCGATACATGTTCCTCTATTTTTTTTAAATTGCAAATATCGGAAGCTGTTTGATGGGAATAAAGTACTAATCGACTTCAATTTTGTTCAAATCAACGTAATTTTACTTTCCCTTAAAGTAATTCAGAGAATTTCTGCTTAACTTTGTTGAAACAATGTAACAATGGAGTATTTACAATTGGAGGATACGCTGAAATTAGTGTCCGAACTGAATAAGAAGAATTTGGAACGGTATATCAATACTCATCGGTTAAACCAGATGATAATCTTGTTCTGCCTTGACGGAAGTATGAAAATAACCATTTATGGTCAAACGTTCCTGATAGAATCTTCATCATTATTAACCATTTGTCCCGACTTGGAGGTGAATTTGGAGGATTTGACAGATAATTTCCGTTGTTACGTCATTACCGTTCGTCGTGATTTGTTAAACAAGGCCTTTTATGTGATGCATGTATCTTCCATTGAGGATATCTTGTTTCATTCTCCAATTGTGCAAATGGATGAAAACGGCAGAGCCTTATTGGTGCATTATTTTTCGTTCTTAACTCAAATCTACGAAAAGCTTAATGGTAATCATCCGGAAATCATCAAGTGTCATCTGATGTCGCTCTTGATGTCACTTAATGCCATTTATAGGGGACGTGATTGTGAATCGGATACGGAAGTCTTGTCGCGTCCTAAAATTATTTGTCATGATTTCATTAATCTGGTCAGAAATCATCATGCAGAAGAACATCAACTTAAATTCTACGCCGACAAACTTTTCATTTCTCCCAAGCATCTGATGTCTGTGGTAAAAAAGCATTTGGGTAAAAATCCGAAAACATTGATTGACGAAGCCATCATTGCGGATGCTAAATTCCAACTGAAAACCACAGATTTATGCATAAAGCAAATTTGTGACATGTTGAATTTCCCGAATCCATCGTTCTTCGGGAAATTCTTCAAGCAGCATGTAGGAGTAAGCCCTAATGCTTATCGGAATGGGATAAATAAAATATCCCGGAAAACAACGCATTAGTCGGGAATAACGTACACTGAAGCATCGACGGGTTGGTTGGTACGTAGACCGCTCATTTGATAAAGCGTGCTGTTGCCATTGTATTCGTCCATCTGCATCCGAGTGAGCAGCTTGGTCTTCAAATCATACAAGAGCACAATCTTGGCATAGCCCCGAGCCATTTTCTTGGTCGACACCAAAGTCACTTCATAACCATCAGGCTTTTGGACCGCTGTTATTTCAGCATTATTTTCGGCAGCCAAGGCAGTGGGTTTCCCATGCACACAATATAACAAGGTGTTGCGGAGGCCGCGCATGGTCTTGTTTTTGTCCGTATTGAATTTGTTCTTCTTCTTTCCGCGAACCATGTAGAAATCGTTCCCATTGATAATCAGTACATCGGCCGACGGTGCCTGGTAGTGTTGCGCCATCTGCTCGTCGCCCGAGACATAGATCAAGCCTTCCGATTGTACCTCTGTTCCTTTGGCCACCAAGGTCTTGGTTTGGGTGAAATCGCCTTGAATAGTATTATAGGCTGCATTGCCTTTTTCTATTTCTGATAATATGTCATTTTGTGCGTGCAGTCCTATGCACACAAACAGCCCCAGTATAAATAACAATCTTTTCATATCTTCTTGTTCTTTAGGAATATAGTCCGCCATTGATGGATATACATTCTCCAGTGATGTAAGCCGCCTTGTCCGAAACCAAGAATGCGACCAAATCGGCCACTTCTTCCGCTTCACCAAAACGGTTGGCTGGAATAGTCTTTTTCAGTTCGGCCTCGTCGAGTCCGTCCACCATTTCGGTGCGGATAAAGCCCGGTGCCACTGCGTTGACCGTAATTCCTCGGCGGGCCACTTCTTGTGCCAAAGCTTTGGTGGCGGCGATGAGGCCACCTTTAGTGGCCGAATAGTTGCACTGTCCCGGTAAGCCTTTCAAACCTGATAGTGAAGCCATATTGACAATTCGGCCGCGCTTTTTGACCGACATAGCCTTGAGCAACGGACGGGTAACATTATAGAATCCATACAAACCAATGCCCAAGACTTTGTCCCAGTCTTCCTGTTCCATCCAAAGCAACAGATTGTCTTTACGGATGCCGGCATTGTTCACCAACACTTCGATGAATTCACCCGGATGGGCTTCTTGCCAGGCTTCCAATGCTGCAACGCTTTCGGTTGTGTTGCTCACATCGAATTTCAACAGTTCGCCCTCGCTTCCGGCTTCCTGAATGAGCTGAAGTGTCTTTTGGGCTTCGGCATCGTTCGATACGTAGTTTACCACCACACAATATCCCATTTGGGCCAATTTCACACAGACGGCCCGTCCAATTCCACGGCTTCCGCCGGTAACTAATGCATATTTCATATTGATTTATGATTTTTGATTGATGATTTCTTTTATTTTGTCCATCCCTATAATTTCTGCACAAGTGAAGAGGGAGGTCATCGACACCCCCAATACACCATGCAGGTTAAGACTCTGCCCTGTCTGCAACAGATTAGGTAGGGGAGTCTTAGGTGTAAGTACCGTAAGGAGCGGATTGTTGTAATCCTTACGGATACCGTAAGCACACCCTTCGGCGCTGGCTATGTAACTATTGTACGACAAGGGGGTACTGGTATAGATGTGGTCGATAGCTTGGCGCAATTGCGGCAAGCGTGTTTCTACCAATCGCAAACAGGCTTCGGTCTTTTCTTGTTTGTAGGCTACATAGTCTTCTCCGCGACGACCCACTGGATGAGTGGCCCATTTCTTCACTTCTGCCCAACTCATGGGAGAGAGCAAATCGATGCCGGGGGTGTAAAGGCCGCCATCTTGGGGAACGGTATAATGAACCAATACGCTTTCCGTGCGTTGCGGTTGGACGTTCCACAAATCGGCATCCGGACGGTGAATGAAGAGATTTTTGTTAAGATACGGCAAACTGTCGGGTCTCAAGCGGATGTTGGCCGTAAACATGCCAAATGTATTTTCCAAGTTCGTGATTCGTCTGCGATAGATGCGGCGCATTTTTTGGCTTTCGCCTACCAAGGTAACGGTGTGTGCCGGATGTGTGCTCGAAATGAACCAATCAGCTTCTATATAGTCTTCTCCGTTGATGACTACCCCTTTTATTCTTCCTTCTTCTTCGGTCATGCAGGTTACTCGGGAATGAGTTCTCACTTCGCCTCCCATCGAACGGATGCTTTCGGCCAACTTATCGGTGAGTTGCGAGCCTCCTCCCTGCAATCGCCAGGCACTACGGATGAACGAGTCGTTTATCTGTGCAAAGGTGTACAGAGGGAGTGTAGGGGCATTCAGTTCCATCTTAAGCGATGTGCCTGACAACACTTTGCGCAATAATGGGTCGTGAATGGTTTCGTTCAGAAACTCATGCGCCGATCGGGCAAAGAGGGAATGGGAAAAGGCGGAAACTGTTTTACCCGTCAAACCATCGAATATGTGGTCACCCACTTGCTTCAAGAAAGTGGTATATTTCTTTAATCCTTCCCGCTCGTGGGGGAAGGAATGGACCAATGTTTCTACAAAACGGGAATGCCCGTTGGCAAATGCATAGCTTTTTCCGCCTATTACTACCTCGTCAAATCCGTCTTCATCCAATTGTTTCCATGGCAAGTCGGTCAGCCCGAAATAGCTGAGGAGGGTATGGAGCGACTCTCCTTCTTTCATGGCACCCACGTAATGGAATCCGGTATCGAACAGGGCATTGCCTCTGCGGAACGTCTGTAAACAACCGCCTACTTGGGGTTCCTGTTCCACAACCGTAACCTTCATGCCGTTTTGGGCTAAGATATATCCGCATTCCAATCCGCCCAAACCACCTCCGATGATGATGACACTATTTCTTTTCATGCTCGAAACGTTTGGCAAAGAACTTGAACTTCATAAGATATCGGAACAAAGCCGGTTGCAACGTATAGGTTATGAGAATAGTGGCGCTCATTCCTATCAAGGTGCTCAAACCGATGGAGTGAATGGCCGGATGGACGGCAAACAGCAAGGAGCCGACAACGACCATCAGCACAAGAGCCGAGAAGAAAATGGCTGTTTTGTGATAGGTCAGCAAACGTTCGTCTGCCCCGGTGGCTTTAGCTATCAGTCCGCTCATCACAAAAATGCTGTAGTCCACACCGATACCGAAGATAAAGGTAGCAATGATGATGTTGATAAGATTGAACTGTAATCCGAAAATACCCATAATGCCTTGCACTACATACCAGCTCAGACTCATGGGGAGAAAGGCCACGAGTGCACATAACAGGCTTCGGAAAGAAAGCAGCAGTACGATGAAGACAAAAAGGCTTGAAATACCCAATATAGTATTGAAATCAGCGTGCAGCATTTGTATCATATCGTTGGTATAGTAATATGGATCTATCACCACGGCATGCGGACAGGCAGCTACGGCATCGTTCACTTTCATTTTTTGTTCCTTATCCAATAAAACTGATGTGAAGACCATGTATTTACCGTCGGTCTTTTCGATGAAGTTGCATATTAAGTTCTCGGGTAGAATGTCTGCATCGTACAATGATTCGGCCTCATAATCGGCTTCCAACATCATGTAGAAAGGTTCGAACATAATAGGGTCGAGCTGATGAGCACGAGCGGAGGCAGTGATGTGTTTACGTACTTGAGCTATGCGATTGTCAGTCCAATAGCTTTCCCAACTTGCAATCCGTTCTTCTTGTTGTTCAAGGGGGATGAACAAGTTGCCTACCTTGGAATATTGTTGTATGGCTCCGGCTCTTTGCAACGAATCGAGCACATGCAGCATGGCAGCATTGGCTTTCAAGGCCTCGTCCAAATCCTCCGATGCGGCAGCATAATATTGGGAGGTGAAACCTTGGTTGTTTTTCGCAGCATAGAGCTTGTTGGATTTGAGTACTTTCGGTTCGTCATAGCCGATGTTTCTCAGATTGCTGTCGAATGTTACCCAACCGGCGGTAAAGAAACAGATTACACAAATCATTTCGATAGCTATGCGCAACGGGCGTTTCCTGTCGAACGGATAGGAATTGATGGCATCCAGCAGGCGGAAAGCCTTTTCCGAACGCTTATCGGTACTTAAATTGAAAAAGTGTGGCAGGAAGATGAGTGCAAACAGGGTGGTACCTACCATGGCAAAAGAGGCGAATAGACCGAAATCCTTCAGTAAATCGCTTTCGGTGAATAATAGACCTAAAAAAGCACCGATGGTGGTCAGGCAACCCAAACAAACGGGGACAGACTGGTCTTTCAGTATCTGGATGGGGTCGCTTACATATTTGGAATGGGTAAGTACATGCAGACTATAACTTAGAGCCACTCCCAATACGATGGCGCCGATGCCCATAGCCATGAGTGACATGCTTCCCTTGATCCAATACATGGAAGCCAGTGCAAACAGTGTGCCGTAAGCCACCGGAGCCAGCAAGAATAACAACGTAGATTTATTCTTGAAACAGAAACTGATGACCAAACAAATAATGAGCAAGGACAATCCAACGGTAAACAACAAATCGCTCTTGATCTGACGGGCATTGAATACCCCTTGTACGGGTGAACCATGAAACAGAATTTCAACTTCGGGATGAAGGGTGGTGAAGGTTTCGATTTCTTCTTCAAGGCTTTCTATGAGCAATGCGCCCGACTGCGAGTCCATTGAACTGAAATTGGGTGAGAGAAAGGCCAATGCCACCGTAGAATCGGGAACAAACAGGTGTCCGTCTATCAACGTATATCCTCCAATACCCTTCTTGACGTCCATGCCTTTTGGCATTAAGGCAGTTCGCAGGGCAGTGGGGTCTTGTCCCACCATCTCGGTCAGGTTCCCTTCTTCGTCGCTCATGACAAGTTCGTAGTTGGCGGCCATTTGTGCATCGATGGCTTCAGGGGTGAGCAAAGAATCGAAACGGGCATAGCAGGATGCATCGACAAAAGAGGGCACGTGAGCCAAAGCAAAATCCAATGCGTTTATCATCAAGTCATCGTCCAGCTTGTACAATACATTGTCTATGGAGTGGGTGGCCGAGTCTTTTTCTATAAGTTGCTCTATAAATTCATCACAATGGGTGGCCAGTACTTCCGGGGGAAGTGTCACATCCTTTCCGGTCAGTTGGACAAAAATTTTGTCCTTCACCCGCAGGTTGTTGAAAGCCAATCCGCTCTCGGCTGATGCTTGGGTTTGAGGAAGCAGTTTGGCTATGTTTTCTTCGTATTGCATCTTCAACCCGAAGTATGCAAAGAGTAGGGTGCTCAATATCAACACACCATACATCAGTTTTTTTCTCTTCTCAAAGAAAAGGTAGATTGTGATGAAAAAATTGTCCATTGATTATTGGGTTATAAGTTCTGCTTTCATATCCAGATATATGTTTTCTCCTTTGCCCAATGTGGCTTTCAGTTTATAACCGGAATCTTTCTCTTCAAGAAAAAGACGCACTTCCACTTCAGGATGTTCCAAGGGGGTAACAAGGGTTGTCAACCGGCATTGTTGTAGGTTGTTCATCAGCAATGGCTTACCGGCTACTTGTTCCGCACATTCCTTTATGAGTTGGATGTTGCACACCCCTGGTGAAACGGGTTGCCCAGGGAAATGTCCCTGATAAACAGCCGAATCTGATCGGAGAGAAATATGAAAGAGGGTAGTCCCGTCTTCCAATTTCACAACGTTTTCTATTGTATAGTAATCTTTTATCAGCATAAATCAGTCTATTTATTCCAATCCATATTTCTTTTTCCATTCACATAAAAAAGGTGGGCACGAAGGTTCAAACTCTCCCTCGTGAGTGGTGAACAATTGGGTGGATTCTGCTGTAAACACCAAGGCATTGTCCTTCTCCTTACGAATTTCATAATCGAACACCAACTTGGCTCCTTTAGTCGCCCGACAGGTGATGTTTACCAACAATATATCATCTACTGTAGCGGTTTGGTGATATCGCATCTTAATGTCAAACATAGGGGCTAAATAGCCGCAATCGTAAATGTACATATACTCCAAGCCGTATTTCCGTCCGAACGCTTCACGGGCATCTTCCATATATTTGATGTAATGTCCGTGCCATACCATCCGGATGGAGTCTACTTCCGAAAAGCGCACTTGTACCCGTACCGTTTCGCTTAATGTCATATCAGTTCTCCTTGATAAATATCTTCATCTGGCAATTTGCCACAGTTTCTTCTTCCGATGTTGTTTCAGCTGCAATCAGGGTTACTCCAGCCGCTTCTCCCAATATGCGGAGACGGGTGTGGAGGAATTCGCCGACGTGAGGCAAGCGAGTAATTTTGAATTTCTTCACTTCGCCTATGAATCCTAATTTGGGTTGCTCGCCACGAGTATAGGGAGCATAACCGGCAAAGGCGGCGGCCGATTGAGCTACATGTTCAATCAAACCCGGTTCTCGAAGAAGATTTCCTTCACAAAAAAGATTTCCCGATTGTACATGGAGTCCGGTTTCTGCACTTTCTTCATCGGCGCAGAAAAACGTGTCGACCATGACAACGGGATTTCTTTGGGGGATGAGTTGATATAGCTCTTCCCCTATTAATAAAGGTTGACGGCCCATTAGGCGTTGGTTCTTTCAGCTATGAAATTGTAGAGCGCACCGAAAGTCTGTACTTGTACCATTTCGGCTCCCTTGATTTTAACACCAAATTCTGATTCAATCAATGCAACCATGTCAACCAAGCTCAAGCTGTCGAGCTGAAGTGTTTCCTTGATGTTGGCTTCAGGAGTGATATCAGATACTTCAATTTCAAATTCTTCAGCCAATACTTCGTTGATTTTTTCAATCAATTCATTCTTTTCCATTTTTTTTCTCTCTATTATATTGTTTGTTATTTTTTATAGGTTTCTCACAATCAAAGTCGAATTCGTTCCACCGAAACCGAAGGAATTCGACAAGAACGTGTCGAAATGCTTTTCGATTCGATGGTCGGGAATCCACAATTTGGCAGAGTCTTCATCCGGATTTTCGAAATTAAGGTTAGCGGCAATGAAGTTATTCTTCATCATCAGCATGGAGTAGATAACTTCGCTGGCACCTGCCATCCACATCTCATGTCCGGTCTGACTCTTGGTACTGGTCACTTCGATACGGCGGTCGCCAAAAACCCTGTAAATGGCTTTGGCTTCATTGGTATCGCCCACATGGGTGGAGGTAGCATGCGCATTGATATAACCTATTTCATCGGCACTGATGCCGGCTCTACGAATAGCCATTTCCAATGATTTGGCCGGTCCGTCCACATTGGGCGAAGAGATATGGTCGCCGTTTGACGAGAAACCATAGCTTAAGATTTCGGCTAAGATGGGTGCACCTCTTCGTACAGCCGATTCATAACTTTCGATGATGACGGTGGCTGCGCCTCCTCCGGGTACCAATCCGTCGCGGTCGCGGTCAAACGGGCGACTGGCTTTAGTGGGTTCGTCTTCACGAACAGAAAAAGCCGAAATCCCGTCGAATGAGCCAACCGACCATGGATTCACCTCTTGGGCACCACCACAAACCACCATTTCCTGCAGACCGTTCTGGATGAGCAATGCTCCCAAACCAATGGCGTGAGAGCCACTGGCACAAGCTCCCGATACGGTCAGATTAATACCTTTCAACTTGAAGATGCATCCTAAATTCATAGTAACGGTGGAGTTCATTGACTGGAAAATGGCTCCCGACCCACACAAGGTAGTATCTTTCTTTTCGCGCATGGTGTCTACCGCTTTTACGTTAGGTACAGTGGAACTGTCGTTGCCATACAGCAAACCTACATCGTGCGTGTTCAGATAATCTTGGTCAATACCCGCATTGCGGAGTGCATCTACTGTAGCGCAATAAGCATATTTGGCTTGTTCAGGCATGTAAACACGCTGTGAACGGCTCAATTCTTTCTTCAGTTCGGGAATATCCAATTTAGCAGTTAAAGCTGAACGGAATCCCATTTCCTTACGTTCAGGGTCGAATACAATACCCGACTTGCCGTTGTAAAGCGAGTCGCGCACTTCTTCCAAAGTTTTTCCGAGACAGGAATAAATCCCCATGCCCGTAATCACTACTCTGTTCATCATTTGATTTCTGTTTTGTGAATTATGATTTGATTTAATTTCTCATGTAAACTTTTCCGCATTCGTCTCAATTTATCTACCGATGGTGCTTTCAATAGACATTGCAGACTCTGAAACGTATTTTTGGCGAAAGTTGCATATTTCCAACAAAATAGCATGATAAGCGGAAACAAGGCTATGTATATAAGAGCCTGCAACCATCCTACATTAAACCCTACCACTAATAAAGTGACGAGGCTGAACAATGGAAGGGTGAACAGTACGGCCGAACCATAAAGTAGAGTACCTTCAAACATCGGATCTTTCATCTTGGCCTTGAAAATGCTCATAGGGATAAGATAAATGGGCAGGCTGGGCCACCAACTGAATATCCATAAAGGGGACAGAAGCAACAAGAGTAATAATTGCAGACCTATAATAATGGGGTTAGTATCCGTTTTCAAATGAGTATCGGTGATGCCTAATTCTTCGATGCCTCGTTTCAGTACCCGTGCATCGGCATATACTTCGAACATTTCAGTCTCGTTGGCTTGTTTGGCTGCATCGAGACGTGCCACCAATTCCTTGTCGGTAAGCAGTCTTTCAGGCAGGTTGTCGGGATGTACTCCTTGTTTACGTGCATAGTCTTCCCCATAGGTAGTACGGATAAAATCAATAGCCGGATAGTTTTCCAAGTCCTGAATGTCGAGCATTAGACCCGAAATCTGTTCGCGCACCAATTTGTTTACCTCACGTTGGGCTGTACGCGGTTTGCTTTTATACAACTCATAATAAGGTTTCAAGGAAATCGGTGTCCCATATTTTACCAAAAATCGGTTTCGCAAACCGAAATAGTTGGAATAATGATTACAAGAGGGTAGAATGATGACATCCTTTTCGAATCCACCCATTTCGGCAGCTTCGAAAGCCATTTTGGTGTATCCGAAAGAGAATGTTCCCAACCATCGCTTGTCTTGATGCCCGGCTTCGGGAAACATTATCACCGTCTTCCCATCAATCAGGGCTTGTTCTGAAATCTTGAAAGTGGCTTCGTTCTTACACAATGCTCCTTCGCCTTCATAGTCCAAACGAAAAGCAGGAAGCAGTCCGATGGAACGTAGGAATTTATCGGCAATTGGCGATACGGCAAACACATCTGCACGTGTAATGAAATAGGGCTTACGGTCGTGGAAAGAAAACAAAACACCAAGCGGATCATTCAGACAGTTCTGATGATTGGAAACAATCAATAGAGGTGTGCCGTCGGCTGAAATCACTTCACTATTGATGCAATATGTCTTTTTATAATATATCTTATCATGAATGAAACGCAAATACGTCTTAAACAGGCGGTAAATGCATCCCGGTTTCTCTATTTTTGCCATAATAGTACACAAAAACGCAAAATTTGTGCAAAAATACAACATCTTCATTGGCTAATCAAACCTATAAATTGTTTTGTTACTTTTTGAACATTTAATATTACCAATTGAACAATAATCAAGCTTATCCCAATATGTAACAACCCTTTTCAATTTTTGGGACTTGGGACAATTCATATGAGAACATGTGGGAATCTTGCCACAACAATATCACAGCTTATCTGAAAGAATGACTGAGAACGTTCTAAATATCGTATTTATATGTTCAGTTGGTTATGCTTGGAATTATCGGACAACAATGGTTCTTTTCAGGACATCTCTACAGGTTTACCTTTCTCTAATTTTGTTCTATGGAAAAACAAATTACGGTAAAATCAATACAAACGAAGCGTGAAATGAATGACTTCGTGACTTTCCCTGATAGCCTCTATAGGGATTGTCCATATTATGTACCGGATTTAAGGATAGACGTGCGGAATATGTTCAATCCGGTAAAAAATCCTGGTTTGGAATTTACAGACATCCAACCTTTCGTTGCTTATGATAGGAAAGGAGAAGTAGTGGGGCGTATTGTAGGTATCATCAATCATCGGGCTAACGAAAAATGGCATACCCAAAACGTACGTTTCGGCTTCATCGATTTCATAAACGATATAGAAGTAACCCAATTATTGTTGGAAGCCGTTGAACAATGGGGAAAGGAAAGAGGTATGAAATATATTCAAGGACCTATGGGTATTACCGATTTCGATAAGGAAGGCATGTTAGTTGAAGGTTTTGAATATATAGGTTCCATCAATACCATCTATAATTTCTCTTATTATCCACAGCACCTGGAATCTTTGGGTTATGAAAAGGAAGTTGACTGGGTGCAAATACGTATAAACATTCCCCAAACTACACCGAAAAAATATGCTCGAGTTGCCAAACTTGCTAAAGAGATGTTTCATTTAAGGAATAAAAGATTGACTGCTGCGGACATTACGAGACGTGGTTACGGAAAAAAGATATTCCATCTGCTGAATGAAGCTTATTGCCCCATCTTTGGTTTTGCTTCATTAACCGACAAACAGGTGGATTGTTTTGTCCGACAATATTTGTCTTTGGTCGATATGGATTTGGTTTCGGTAGTAGAGAATGAAAAAAATGAAATAGTAGGGGTCGCTGTTTCTATGTGCAGCCTTTCGCATGCTATGCAAAAAGCTAAAGGAAAGCTTCTACCCATGGGGTGGTTTCATTTACTTCGTGCGTTGAAATGGAGACCCGAAAACAATGCTGAAATGCTACTGATAGCTGTCCGACCTGATTATCAGGGATTGGGAGTGAACGCATTGTTCTTCGATGATTTGATCCCAATTTTCAACAAACACGGAATACAATGGGCAGAAACCGGTCCTCAACTGGAAGATAATTTCAGAGAATTGACTCAGTGGAAACCATTGAACCCCTTTATTACCAAACGAAGAAGATGCTATAAAAAAGAATTATGAAGAATAGAACAATGAAAAGAGAAATACAATCTACCTATAAATCAAATGATACAGAAGAATGGATGGATAGGGTGTGGACTCGTCCTATAGGCTATGCATGGGCACGCTTTTTCGAACGCTTCAACATTCATCCTAATACGGTTACAATTTTATCAATGATAATTGGCGCAAGTTCCGCCCTATGTTTTGCACACGGGTCTTATTGGACAGAAGGGACATCGGGACTTATCTATAATATAATAGGTATTCTATTGTTGGCATGGGCTAATTTCTATGATAGCGCAGACGGACAACTTGCCCGAATGACGGGAAAGAAAACACGTTTAGGTCGTATATTGGATGGTGCAGCCAGTGAAGTCTGGTTCATACCTATTTATTTAAGCCTTGTCTATCGCTTTTATATATACCATGATTGGGAATTTCAGTTCATGGGCATTGAAAACAATCCAACCAATACTTGGATAGCTACCCTTATCTTATTGGTGATAGTTTTATATTCCGGATTTGGATGCCATAGTTTCCAATGTGGAATGGCTGATTATTATCGACAGATACATCTTTATTTTTTGAAAGGAGAGGCCAGTAGCGAACTCGACAATTCTATCCAACAACAGAAACTTTACGATGAAACTCCTTGGAAAGGTAATATATTATGGAAACTCTTTTTAAAGACATATGTAAATTACACCCGCAACCAAGAAAAACGTAGCCCTTATTTTCAAGAATTGATGTGCGTACTAAAGGCCAAATATGGAGATGCCCATAATGTTCCACAATCATTTAGGGATAGATTCCGTTCGCTCTCTCTCCCGTTAATGCCCTTGACCAATGTCCTTACATTCAATACTCGTGCTATTGTTTTGTATCTTTGTTGTTTGATAGACCTTCCTTGGCTCTATTTTATATTCGAAACTACGGTTATGAACTACATTTATTATTATATGCGTTATAAGCACGAAGAGAATTGTTATGAATTATATTCAGATGTGTTGGATATAGTAACGTGTAAATAATAAGTAGCATCAGTTTTGTAGTGTCATCCTGAGCTAAGCGAAGAATCTGAAAAGCGTTAGTTAATCTATATGTCATCCGCATCACTCAATACGGGGAATTTCTCTCTAAACGCATTCAGCTTCTCCATATCCACTTCGGCCGATGCTTCACATTCTTCGCCCATGGCACAGGCCGCGATGGTGCGTCCATACGGGTCGATGATGACACTTCCACCGCAATACTCACAAGCAGGGTCTGTTCCTACGCGGTTCACTCCGGCTACATAGCATTGGTTTTCGATGGCACGTGCTACGAGCAACGCACTCCATGCACTTACACGGGGAGTAGGCCAACTGGCCACGTAAAGAATCATGTCGTAATCGCCCCGATTGCGTGCCCAAACGGGAAAACGCAAGTCATAACACACTTCCAACAAGATGCGTACACCTTTCCATTCCACTACCACTCTTTCTGTACCTGCGGTAAAACGCTTGTGCTCGCCACCATACGTAAAGAGATGCTTCTTGTCGTATTGGGTCACACTTCCGTCGGGCTTCACAAAATAGAAGCGGTTATAATATTTGCCATCCTGAGTTACGGCCATGCTTCCAGCTATGGCTGCATGGGTGGTAGCTGCCTTATCCTTCATCCATTGCAGCGTATCACTTTCGGCACTTTCGGCAATACCTTCGGGGTTTGTACAGAAACCGGTTGAAAACATTTCGGGTAACACATAGAGGTCGGCACCCGGATTACGGTTGATGGCCTCATCGGCTCTCTGTACGTTCAGGGCAGGATTGGCCCATTCGATATTTCTTTGAAGTATGGTAGTTTTCATATTTTTAAAGCACCTAATTACGCAAAGATAGATATTCTTGGGATAAAATGAAATTATTAATAGAAAAACTGCTTCATTTTGATATTTTTCATCCACTTTCACTATATTTGTACGGTCGTAAAAATAATGAATATGAAAAGATTGACTTTTTGGGTTGTGACAATGCTGGCTTGCATCACAACTTCTGCACAGCAGACTTTGTGGGGGAGTGCACAGGTGGTATCCCCGGAAATTCATGAAGACCATACCGTAACGTTCCGTTTGCGGGCGCCGAAAGCGGTGAAGGTTCAGGTGGTAGGCGACTTTTCTTCTGCGGGGGTAGCCGACATGGTAGAGAACAAGGAAGGAATTTGGGAATATACTACGTCCCAACCGTTGGCTCCGGAGCTATATTCCTATAATTTCATGGTGGATGGATTGAAGATTAATGACCCCGCCAACGTTTATGTAATTCGCGACATAACCAGTGTAACCAATATTTTCATTGTAGGAGGCGAAAGAGCTGATTATTATAAAGTGAACGATGTGCCTCATGGTACGGTGTCTAAAGTGTGGTACGAAAGTCCTTCTTTAGGCATCAATCGCCGCATGACGGTCTACACCCCGGCCGGTTATGAAAGCAGTGGAAAGCGATATCCGGTATTCTATCTGTTGCATGGCATGGGAGGTGACGAAAATGCATGGAGTGAATTGGGACGCGCGGCTCAAATCATGGACAATCTGATAGCACAAGGAAAGGCTGAACCGATGATTCTGGTGATGACCAATGGCAATGCCATCCAGGAAGCGGCACCGGGCGAATCGTCGTTGGGAATGGTTACACCTACTATGCAATTACCCAAAACTATGGAAGGCTCGTTCGAAACACATTTCCCGGAAGTGGTGAAATTCATAGATAATCATTATCGTACCAAGGCCAACAAGAAAAATCGTGCCATTGCAGGATTGTCAATGGGAGGATTCCACTCCTTGCATATCTCCAAACAATATCCGGATATGTTCAATTATGTGGGTTTGTTTTCGGCAGCCATATTCCCATTAAAGGGTGTTGCATCACCCGTTTATGAAGATATGGAAGGAAAGTTAAAGGTACAGTTTGCCAAGCAACCGGCTCTTTATTGGATAGCCATTGGAAAAACAGATTTCTTATACAAGTCCAACGAAGAATATCGCAAAATGTTGGATGAGAAAGGATATAAGTACGAATATTTCGAAAACGAAGACGGCCACATTTGGAAAAACTGGCGTATTTATTTGACAGAGTTCGCTCCTAAATTGTTTAAATAAAAAATAAGTGGGTGTGTCAAAATACGCATCCACTTACTTTTTTAGGCACGGATTACACGGTTACTTTTGTTATTCATTCAACCATTTTTGAATCAAAGCTTTCACTTCTTTCTGCATATCTTCCGGAAGGGTGCTGATGCGTGCCTTGTGGCTTCCTCTTGGCTCTACAAAAATGTGGAGGTTCTTTTTCTTATTAGTGTTCAACCAAGTCACTGCTGCAGCCGACCATGGGTCAATCTCGCCATAGATGAAGACCATCTTCGGGTCGTTCTTCTTCAAGAATCTGGTGATTTTCTTTCCTAAAGTCTTGTCGAATTTCACAAACTGGGCATCTTCGGGAAGCACGAGCTTACGCAAATAATCCTTGGTACTCTTGATGACCATGTAATCCTTGAACGGACGCATATCGTATCCATAGTATCCCAATTCGCGACTGGCTTGTACAAAGAATGAAGCGTACGGACCGTTTACATCGAAATAAGAGGGATCGCTAATGGCCAAGAAATGTTTGAAGATTTCCTCATCGCTTGCATCGAGAGAAGGAATGGTGCTGGTCGGGGTTCCCCATTGCCACAAAGCAAACGGATATTCCAAAACGGCATAGTCATAAATTTCTGTTAGGGGTGCACGGAATTCATACTTCTTTTCAGCGCAATGTTTGTCGAAAAGAGGTTGAAGGGTAGCTCTGCGCTTCAAGACTTCCAATTGGAAATTTTCAATGGTTTGGCGTTCTTCGGCTGTTCCCACTTTGTAACGCAAGAATGGTTCATGGCGTCCATCTTCCACTCCATAACAAAGAGGAGCTACATAAGGAACGGAAATATCTACATCGTCCGGATAGAATGTACGATAAAGCATGGTTGTCTGGCCACCCTTGCTGATACCGGTAGCAATCCATTTGCCCGGATAGATTTGCTTGAAGGCATTACGGATGGCATGAAGGTCGTCAGCACTGTTCTTAGTGGTAAGATATTGCCAATCGCACGGTTCTGGAGTTGATTCCAAGAAATAACGATATTCCACAAAAATCATATTGGTATTAAACCACTTGGAGAGTTCTTCACGATATTTAGGATTGGAAGCATAAGAAGCTCCGTAGCCTTCGGTCACCAATACAGTAGGACGGTCAAATCCTACATGCGAAACGAATACGCGCTGACGGAAAGTCCCCAATTCAGGATTTTCATGGTCGATGGGCTGTGTAAAGTAAGTGACATACTTTTCCGCAAATTCTTCACTTTCCAACGCCTTTACTTCGGTAATGTTGGCAATTTCTTTCATCTTGTTCTGCAACTCAGTTTGAGCAGCAACGGATAATGGCAGGCAAAGTCCTACCAACAGCAGAATGCTGTAAAAGAGTGTTTTTTTCATTTTTATTTGAGATTAATCGTTAGTGGGGTAAAGATAAGGAGTTTTTATGTCTCTACCAAATCACGGCACTTTATTCCTCAACTATTATTCCCCTTCGTTGGTTGTGGGGAAGGATGATTTGCTGTTGATTGAGATATTTTATGAGTCCATCAACCGCTTTAATCGGCATTTCCTGATGAGGCAGGGATTTGTCAAACTGATAACTGCTGGCTATGTAGCTGTTCATACCTACCCGATAACGTTTGTTCTCGTCCAAAGCTTGTCCGGTAGAATCGGTTAGTTTGATTCGGGTTATCTTGTTATGATGGGTGTAGATAGTGTATTGTAGTCCGGCAGGAATCAAATCGATGCTTTTCTCCCCTTTTCGATAAGAGTTTTTCAATAGGGTACGAATCTCTTCGGGTGTCATTTCGTAAACGATAATGGAATTGCCGAAGGGGTCGAGCCGATATATATCTTCCAAAGTGATGTTTCCTTTAGGAAGCATACCTATTCGGATACCTCCGGAATTCTGAAAGGCGAAATCGGTCTGTTGGATGTCCACAATGGCATCGGTCATCAAGGCTCCTAAAGGATGTTTCCCGTTAAATTGAGCGGAGGCTTTGGCCAACACTTTTTTCAAAGGCATTTCGTCGGCATAACGTTGGATGCTTTGTTTGATGACACTGTCCTCTTCTGTCAGGTCTTCTACTTTTATCAGCTCGAATTTCTTTCCGGTAATCTTATTACCTTGAAAGGTGAGGGTGGTCTTACCGATGTATTTCAAATCATCTTCAGTTTGGGTGACGAGTACACCGTTTACCAATCGGGTGGATGGAATACGGGTATGGGTATGTCCACCGATGATTACATCCAGCTCGGGCATGGCTT
>CAZJFI010000001.1:0-47135 GCA_964545265.1 uncultured Phocaeicola sp. | reverse complement strand
ATCAGCATAAACAACTCCAAAATAGCCATATTTACTCCCAAAATACCAAATAATCCCATCAAATAAGGCTTAAAATTCGGAGTTGCATCCCCCAAAATGTAACTAAACAGGCCAGAAATGTAGCTAAAACGCCCATCCTTGCAAGCCCTTGCAAGCTTTTTCATGCACTTGCAAGGGATAACTATCTGATACCCAACACCGCTGTAAGGCTTGCAGGTAAATCACTGTTTTTTTCTTTCTTGTAGAGGTATAGATTATAGAATTTAAGTTTAGCAAGTAGATTTATGCCGTATTCTTCTCTGAACATAGTTTTTTGATGATAGCAATATCCTTGTTGTCATTAGCAATCATCCGTATGGCATAGGAAAAGCCCTTTGAACCCTGGATACTCTTGTGAAGGACGTGTGAATAGATACGGCCTATCATTTCCCTTTATGACGATTGGCGCGTTTCTTACGGATATCCGCTTTCATTTTAGCTGCGCCCGATCCGTGAAGCCCCGTGATATACGTTTTCTTTTTAGCTTTGGTCTTTACTTTGTCTTCCTTTTGATTATTTGAAGAACTTCCCTTTTTAAAGACCACCCCTTGCGTTAAAATCTTTTCTATATCCATAAATTCACTCATTAAAATTCAAAAACAGACACTTCTGTAGCCGAAGCATATTCTTTTAACAATTCCACCATGTAATCGGCAGCCTCATGCAAACCTTCCCTACCACTGTATCCATTAATAATAGTCAACAGATGAGTGGTTCCCAGCCCCAGCTTTGTACGTTCATGGTCACTGGTTGGAGTACCTATGCCTCCTTCTGCATCCCGATACACCGGCATACCTTCTATATTAAGAATACCTCTGCCAATACCTTCATAAGGTTCACCGGCCTTTCCAATGCCTAATACCAACGAAGAACCAACAATTTTATCCGCATCAAACCCGCCAATAGAATATCCAAAGCGAATGGATACAAGGTTTATCAAATCCACCAACGTATCAATTTGGTAAAGCGGAATTCCCCGAAGAATCCGTCGGCACAGTGCTTCCCCAGAAGGACGATAACGACTGGGATCTTTACCACACTTCTTATATGCTTCACGGGTAGCTCGGATAGTAACCATATCTTTAATGGAATCGGTTGTATACATTTCCCGATAACGAATGGTAAATTCATCAATCTTTTTCCATAACGCTTCGCTATAAGGAGTATTCTCTACCGTAGCCAGCACAGCCATTCCCGCAAACGAAGGACAGGCTTCCCTGATTTCTTTCGATACTTCTATTTTCATAATGCCTCTTTATTTATGCAACATAATGCCTGACAAGATACGTCCCGACCGAATCCCCATCCTACGGGCTGAAAAAAAAGACTCATAAGACTGATAGGTACAAATTCCCGCCACTTCAATATGTTCTTCTTTTACGCCCAAGCCCAACAGCTGCAACCGGTTGGCTTCCCATAAATCAATATGCCATTTAGCATATTTCCTGGCAATAAGCGACATATCAAAGCCAGTTTCCTCGAAAGCCTGGTAAACTTCATCGCCCACTTCGAACGATTCCAGCGAAATGCCAGGGCCAATACATGCAATTATATCCTTTTCATCGGTATGATAGGTATCTTTCATTACATGTATCGTTTTCTCTACAATACGTCCAACAGTACCCCGCCAACCGGCATGAATGGCCGCAACCACCTGCTTCTCCTTATCATATAGCATAACAGGAATACAATCGGCCGTAGATACACAAAGGCAAAAACCAGGCATACGGGTTACCAGTGCATCCACCTCCTCCAAATGGAGCATATCATCCGAAGAAGAGATGACTTTTACATTCGTACTATGTGTCTGACGGGGAATAACCAAAGCTGTTGGACGTGGAGACAGTAAAGAACAAAGTAATTCTTTGTTTTGACAAACATGATCTTCCCGGTCTCCACAATAATGCGTACAATTGAAAGAAGCATAGTTTCCCTCACTATATCCTCCGTAACGGGTAGTAGAGAAACAAGAAATGTTGGAATACGACTTCATTTGTCCGTATTCCAACATTCGCTTATCTGAAGTCAGTTCTTTCATTCTTCGTTATCTTCGTCGTCCCAATCCTCTTCTTCGTACTCGTATTCAAAGTCATCATCAAAATCATCGTCTTCGTACTCAAAAGTGAATTCTTCGTCTTCACCCATATCTTTCAACTCCTGCTGAAGCTTGATTACATCCTTAGCACGATGTACAATGGATTCGGTACTTGCACCACCCAATTTATTACTTTCTTTGTTTAACTCTTCCCAAAGAATATCCTTCAATTGCTGGATACCCATACCTGTAATGGAAGAAATAAAGACATGCGGTATATTTTCCGGCAATCCGGGTTCCAGCATCTCTATCAATTCTTCATCGAGCATATCACTCTTGGTAATAGCCAAAACACGTTGCTTATCAAGCATTTCAGGATTGAATCGTGCCAATTCGTTCAACAGGATATCATACTCTTTACGAATATCGTCTGTATCCCCCGGCACCATAAAAAGCAACAATGAGTTACGTTCAATATGGCGTAAGAAACGGAGTCCCAATCCTTTTCCTTCACTGGCTCCTTCAATAATACCTGGAATATCTGCCATAACGAAAGAAGTACCCTCGCGATGCGACACAATTCCCAAATTAGGCTCCAGCGTAGTAAATGGGTAGTTGGCAATCTTAGGACGGGCAGCCGAAACCGACGAAAGCAAAGTAGACTTCCCTGCATTGGGGAATCCAACCAAACCAACATCAGCCAACATCTTCAATTCAAGAATTACAGTAAGCTCTTGCATCGGTTCGCCCGGTTGCGCAAAACGAGGCGCTTGACGGGTAGCTGTACGGAAATGCCAGTTTCCCAATCCACCACGTCCACCTTTCAGAAGCACTACCTCCTGACCATGTTCGGTAATATCGCACAAATACTCCCCTGTTTCAGCATTATAAGCCACCGTTCCACAAGGTACTTCAATAATCTTATCCTCTCCATCCTTGCCGAAGCTCTTATTCTTTGAGCCATTGCCTCCATGAGTAGCAAATGCATGACGGTCATATCTCAAATGGAGCAACGTCCAATAGTTACGGTTACCACGTAAGATAACATGGCCTCCTCTACCACCATCACCGCCATCAGGGCCTCCATTAGGCGTATATTTGGCACGATGCATATGCACAGAGCCTCTTCCGCCCTTTCCTGAGCGGCAATAAATCTTCACATAGTCAACAAAATTAGATTCAGCCATTATTCCTTCAATTTATTCAATTAAATCCTGTCAATCACTTCTGATATTTCAGCAAAAATGCCATCCATAGTACCCACTCCCTGGATATGTTGGTACTTACCTTCATTCTTATACCAATCAATCAATGGAGAAGTCTGTGAATGATATACCACCAAACGCTTCTTGATGGTTTCTTCATTATCATCGGCACGACCCGATTCTTGTCCACGCTTGATCAAACGAGTCATCAATTCTTCTTCAGGTACATCCAAGTCAAGCATTACAGATACTTCCTGACCACGTTCTGCCAACATTTTCTTCAACGCTTCAGCTTGTGCAATGGTTCTTGGGAAGCCATCGAATATCACTCCCTTGCTATCCTTGAAACTATCCAAAGTACTTGCCAAAATATCAATAATCAATTCGTCGGGTAACAATTGGCCTTGGTCAATATAACCTTTAGCAGTCTTTCCCAACCCTGTTCCTGCTTTAATTTCCGCACGAAGCACATCACCTGTAGAGATGTGATTGATGCCGTACTTTTCTACAATACGTGCACTTTGAGTACCCTTACCTGAACCTGGTGCACCAAAAATAACAATGTTCAACATTTCTTTCTAATTTCTTTAGTTGTATAAATTGGTGCAAAAATAATAATTTCTTCTAAGTATCCCGCATTTCCCGCCCCCTCTTTTTACAAATAGTACTATCTTTGCACCCAAATTAGCTTGACATATATGAAAATTCTATCAAGTAACCAACTGAAGGAACTGGACAAATATACCATGGAGCAAGAACCCATTGCCTCCATCGACTTAATGGAACGGGCTGCCCAAGCATTGACCGAAGCCATTATCCGCCGTTGGGATACTTCTCATCCTATAGCCGTCTTTGCCGGCCCCGGCAATAATGGGGGCGATGCACTTGCCGTAGCACGCATGCTTTCACAGAAAAACTATCACGTAGAGGTCTTCTTATTCAACACCAAGGGAAGGCTTTCGGAAGAATGCCAAACGAACTTGCACCGATTGAAGACTTGCGGGTCTATCTATTTTACAGAAATAAGCACTCAATTCAATCCACCCATCCTTACAGAAAACCATGTAGTCATTGATGGCTTATTCGGTACCGGACTGAACAAGCCACTCAACGGAGGCTTTGCAGCGGTAGTAAAATACATCAACGCTTCCAAAGCAACTGTTGTCGCCATTGACATTCCTTCTGGATTGATGGGGGAAGACAACACATACAACATTCGCCCAAACATTGTTCGTGCCGATGTCACTCTAAGCATACAGCTGCCCAAACTTTCCTTCTTCTTCCCCGAAAACGAAGAGATAGTAGGAGAATGGGAATTATTGGATATTGGATTGAAGCAATCTTTTATCCAAGCAGCCGAAAGTCCTTATTCTATATTAGAAGAAGAACAAATCCGCTCATTAATCAAGCCTCGAAAACGGTTTGCACACAAAGGCAGTTTCGGTCATGGGCTCCTAATAGCAGGCTCATATGGCATGGCGGGAGCTTCCATTTTATCTGCTAAGGCTTGTCTACGTTCAGGTATAGGACTATTGACCGTTCATGTTCCCATTTACAATCACGACTTACTTCAAACCACAGTGCCCGAAGCCATCGTACAAACAGATATCCATGAACGGTATTTCGCTGAGCCTGTAGACTTAAGCAAATACAAGGCTCTGGCTATTGGACCGGGATTAGGGCAAGAAGAAGACACAGCTCTGGCCATGATGGAACAGATACAAGCCAGCAACATACCTGTGGTACTTGATGCTGACGCCATCAACATCCTCAGCAGCCACCGCAACTGGCTGAGCCGCCTGCCCAAACAAAGCATTCTGACCCCTCATTTAGGAGAATTGGAACGACTGACCGGCAAATGCATGGACACTTATGAACGTTTGACCAAGGTAAAGGAACTGGCCGCTTACCTACATAGTTACATCATTGTCAAAGGTGCCTGGACAATTATTGTCACACCCGACGGCCGTTGTTTCTTAAATCCAACCGGAAATCCAGGAATGGCAACAGCAGGAAGTGGCGATGTACTCACTGGCATTCTGTTGGCTCTTTTGGCACAAGGATACAGCCAAGAAGAAACCTGTCAATTAGGTGTATATGTTCATGGTTTAGCCGGTGATATAGCCGCTGAAATGATGTCACAAATAGCCATGACTTCTGGAGATATCATAGCAGCATTGCCACAAGCTTGGAAGAAAATTTCCTGAAGCCTATAATATATAAGAAAGAATCGCTATATTTGCCTGTCACATAAAAGAAAAGATAGAATAATGTTAAAACAAGGAATCATTGCTATTAGTTTGTTGACTGCATGGAATCTCCATGCACAAGATGTAACGCCATACACTCCTGGTGCCACGGCGGAAGGTATTGTTTATTATCTTCCTAAAACAGAATTAGAAATAAAGGTTACCGTTACCGAAGCCACTTATACTCCAGGAGAATTTTGCCAATACGCCGACCGATATCTGCGTTTGCAGAATGTGGCTCCCAAGCCACAAGTGCAATGGAATCTTCAATCCATTGAAGTGACTCCTAAGGGTGTTCCAAACCCAGAAAGAGCCTATTCCATCAAATTAAAAGATAAATCAGTCGCTTCAGAAGTGCAACTGACCAAAGAAGGGATTATCCGAGCCATTAATACAAATGTGCCAGAAGATGTTATCCCTCAAAAAGTAGCAATCAAGAAAACAGAGCGTGTTAATCCGCGCAATTTTATGACAGAAGAAATCCTAATGGCAGGTTCAAGCATCAAAATGGCCGAATTGGTAGCAAAAGAGATCTACAACATTCGGGAGAGTAAGAATAGCCTCACCCGTGGACAGGCCGACTATATGCCAAAGGATGGTGATGCACTCCAAATTATGTTGGACAACTTAAACGCTCAGGAAAAGGCTTTAACAGAAATGTTTGCCGGTTTCACCGAAGTAACCGAAAAGACATTTACTTTCACTATAAACCCAGATGAAGATATTAAGAACAAAGTTATCTGCCGTTTTTCAAATAAATTAGGCATATTGAATGCAGATAATTTAGCCGGCGAACCGGTTTATATTTCCATCACTTCTCAAAAAACTCTTCCACCAGCCGATGAGGAGGCTATGAAGAAGAAACAATTGAACGGAGTTATCTATAACATTCCAGGAAAAGCTCTTGTGACTATAAAAGATACCCATAAGGTATATTACGAACACGAAATTTCATTTGCTCAATTAGGAGAAACCGAAGTGTTAGTCAACGGTCTATTCAATAAAAAAGTAAATACTCGTATCATTTTTGACCCTATCACAGGGGGAATCGTTAAAATAGACAAGGATTAAAAGAAAAAATGAACCAAACAGTAAAGGGGCAGATTAATCTGCCCCTTCATTATATCATTTATTTCTTGATATTCGGTTCTTCCAAACCATACTTCTTTTTCTTGTCTTCAGCCTTCAACCAAATTCCCAAGAGGAAGGCAAATACGCCTAAGCTGGCAAATATCAACATCGGTACCTTATAATCGTACTGACCTCCAGCCTCTACACCAGGATTGGCCCATACCAAAGCTTTACCAATAATAATAGGGAATGCCCACAAGCCAATGTTCTGAATCCAGAAAATAACAGAATAAGCCGAACCCAAATAACGATTTTCCACCAATTTAGGAACAGAAGGCCACAAAGCTGCGGGCACTAATGAGAAGGATACGCCCAAAAGGATAATAGCTGCATATGCCACCACGTAACTGGAAGAGTCCCCGCTCAATGGATAAATAGCGAAAATCAAATGACATGCACTCATCAGCAAGGCTCCTGAAATCAACATAGTAGCTCCCTTACCTTTATTATCAAGGAACCATCCCAACAATGGAGTAAGTATCATAGCACCAACCGGGAACCAAGAGAACAACGCTGAAGCATCTTCGGTAGACATATCCAAACGATTTTCCAACATGCTGGTAGCAAACTTTTGGAATGGGAAGATAGCCGAATAATAAAGTACGCAAAGACCTGCTACAATCAAGAAAGTCTTGCTGGTAAAGAGCTTACCCAAATCGCTCACCTTGAATGGGTCTTCCGGCTCGCCTGCGGCAGCAGCGCCCAATTGGGCATCGAGCTTCTTATCCATAATCGAATAGACGATAAACGAAATCAGACCTACACAAAGCAAACCGCAAACAACTGCTACCGGACGAACAGCATCGGGAGTACCTAAATTTGCTACATAAGGCGACAAACGAAATACAGCAAACACACCCAATCGGGCAATTGCCATTTCAAGTCCCATAGCCAATGCCATTTCCTTACCGGTAAACCATTTCACAATAGCTTTAGATACAGTGATACCAGCCATTTCCACACCACAACCAAAGATAGCAAAACCTGCAGAAGCCAATTTGGCATTAGCGGGGAAAGAAGTCCAGAAAGAATTCAAAAAGTCATAAAGTGCATTTCCTTCTACAAAATACGAGCTGATGGCATAAAGCTTAATGGCGCCACCAATCAACATAACCGATCCTGAAAGGATAGCAGTGAAACGTACTCCCATCTTATCGAGGATAATACCCGCGAATATCAGGAAGAATACAAACACATTCAAGAAATATTCAGAACTTGCAAAAGTTCCATACGTGTCAGCACTCCAACCGATCTGTGTTTCCAACATAGTTTGCAGTGGAGACAAGACATCGACAAACATGTAAGCAAAGAACATAGCCGATGCCACCAACACCAATGCCGTCCATCTCATGAACGGCGAGTCATTCAGTTTTTTTTGAACCAATTCTTTCATTTTTTGATTATTTAGTTAATAATTATTCAACATGATTGCGCAAAGATACATTTTTTTCGGGATATGTTTCTACATCTGATAAAAAGTTCTAAATTTGCAGCAGAAAGAACAAATATCATTTTGAATTCCTTTCCCACGATTCTACTGACAGAATAGCAAGAAAGCGTCTAAATGCATATTATTTTACAATTATAAAATTAAAATCAAATGATTATGAGAAAGAACAAAATGACTTTGGTATGCGCCTTATTGGCCGGAAGTATGCTTTTCACTTCATGTATCGGTTCATTCAAATTGTGGAATAACCTGAAAGATTGGAACCAGGGAGTAAGCAATAAGTTTGTAAACGAGCTGTTGTTCATCGCCCTCCATATTGTTCCCGTTTATGAAATCGCTTATTTGGCAGACGTCCTTGTACTGAACAGCATTGAATTCTGGTCGGGCTCAAACCCTGTTGCTTCTAACGAAACGAAAGAAATAAAAGGTGAAAACGGTGAATATTTGGTACAGAGCAACGAAAATGGTTATACCATTACCAACAAAGCCGACAACCAATCAATGGATTTGGTATATAATGAAGAAACCAAGACTTGGAATGCCGTTACCGCTACAGAAAACATCGAATTGGTGAAGATGAATGATAATGGAACCGTTTCCATCAACATGCAAAATGGTACTTCTATGACTGTTATGCCCGATATGCAAGGAGTTGCAGCTGCACGTGCAGCTATCGGTAGTACTACCTTCTTCGCTGCAAGATAATAACAATCACCTGTTATATAAAAAAGGCTGCTTCTCAAAAGAAGCAGCCTTTTCATTTATGATATAATCATTAGCCCAACTTGTTGTCTGAACCAAGTACGTTCACAATCTTGTGAATGTACATCTTCTTCATGTTGTCACGAGCAGGTTTGAGGTACTGACGTGGGTCGAAGTGAGATGGGTTTTCAGCCAAGTGCTTGCGAACAGCAGCAGTCATAGCCAAACGAGAGTCTGAGTCGATGTTGATTTTGCAAACAGCCGACTTAGAAGCTTGACGGAGTTGGTCTTCAGGAATACCGATAGCAGCCTTCAAAGCACCACCATACTTGTTGATAGTTTCAACTTCCTCTTGAGGAACTGAAGAAGAACCGTGAAGTACGATAGGGAAACCAGGAAGCTTTTCTTCGATTTCGGCAAGGATATCGAATGCCAATGGAGGTGGAACCAATACACCGTTTACCAATGTGCATTGTTCGGGAGTGAACTTGTGAGCACCGTGAGAAGTACCGATAGAGATAGCCAATGAATCGCAACCTGTACGAGTAGCGAAGTCGATTACCTCTTCTGGCTTAGTATAGTGAGATTCTGCAGCAGAAACTTCATCTTCAACACCGGCCAATACACCGAGTTCTGCTTCAACAGTTACGTCGAATTGGTGAGCGTAGTCAACTACCTTCTTGGCAAGTGCAACGTTTTCTTCGTAAGGAAGGTGTGAACCGTCGATCATCACAGAAGAGAAACCATTATCGATACATTCTTTACAGATTTCAAAAGAATCACCATGGTCAAGGTGAAGAACGATTTCAGGGTTTTCGCAGCCAAGTTCCTTAGCATACTCTACAGCACCCTTAGCAAGGTTACGGAGGATAGTACCGTTAGCATAGTTGCGGGCACCCTTAGAAACTTGCATGATAACTGGAGACTTTGTTTCAACGGCAGCTTGTACAATTGCTTGCATTTGCTCCATTGTGTTAAAGTTGAAAGCAGGAATAGCATAGCCACCCTTAACTGCCTTAGCAAACATATCTCTTGTGTTTACCAAACCTAATTCTTTGTAATTTACCATTGTACTATATTTATTTAATTGTTAGTAATTTCAAATCCACTGCAAAATTAAGCAATAATGCCAAATTAAAGGCAAAAACCATCTAAAAATATCTTATCATTCCACTCGTTTTCTGTCTAAATCTTCTTCTTAGCCTCTTAAAGGTGTCGCTTTGTAATGTCCACTTTGCAAAGATTTCTATTATGATACAAGCCAATTGACAAATGGAAGGAAACAAGCAGCCCCCAAAAAACAAGGAAAAAGAAAAAAAGTTTGAGTTTCTCTTCTCTGTTTCAAATAAATGCTCTATCTTTGCAGTCCAAAATGTGACCATTACACATTATTGTTACCAAAAAAGCAATAATAACAATAAAAAGCATACTCAAATGAAAAAAGGAATTCATCCAGAAAATTACCGTCCGGTAGTATTCAAGGACATGTCTAACGGTGATATGTTCTTGTCACGTTCTACTTGCAACACTAAGGACACTATCGAATTCGAAGGCGAAACTTATCCATTGGTTAAGTTGGAAATCTCTAACACTTCTCACCCGTTCTATACTGGTAAGTCTAAGTTGGTGGATACAGCTGGTCGTGTTGATAAGTTCATGAGCCGCTACGGTAACCGCATGAAGAAGTAATTTTGAAACCTTTCCGGTTTTCATAATAAAGGGCTGCATCATTTGATGCAACCCTTTATTATTATTCAAATCGTCCTTCAACCCACTGCATAATCAAAGGCTCATTACGCAACAGAAGGATTAGTTTCTCGCGATCATCTTTATGCAAAGTCAAAGGAGTAGTATATTCCCAAGTCAAGGATGTATCATCAGCCGAGAGTGAAGCTTTCATCAAACTGATATCGGCCTTTACTCTTAATTCCTGCACATCATCAGTCAACGAATCCAAGGGCAAATAAAAAGCATCCTCAACTGGATATTTCAAGAAGTCCGACGCATCAAGTTCATTCCATTTTGTATCAAAGAAACGGATATCACTATCACAAGCCGAAGCACACACCGTCTTAACCATACAAATTACACGAACGGAATCTTTCAAAGGAAGCAGTTTCAATTCCAAAGCACTCACATCGGAGAGTTGCATCTGTAAATAATCGGATGTCAAGACCTTCAATTCCGCCGAACGGTCAAAGCGGTTTTTCACTACTGCTTTCATACCACTATCCAAGAAATCCACACAGTCTTCCTTATTCACTTTAGTAAGCAAAGGTTCAATGGAGTCTGGCAAATTGACGAATATCGTCTTCATTTCTTGCGCCGAAGCCGACATCGTACCTATCCATAAAATAAGAATTGTCAGTATTTGTTTCATCTTTCTTATTCCTATTATAATGAAGATATTATTTATAAATATCACCTAAATCAATAGATGTAATCAGAATTTGAGTTATTGTACCATTCTACATTATTATTCGAACTCCAATTTACAAAATCAGGATAAGCATCACTAATTTTCTGCCATTCTCTCGGCCATCTCCAATCACCCGGCACACAAATCATTTGAGGAGAATCACCATTCACAGGGCCTTGAATTTCTGCTGCAAATCTTCCCTTCCCATTTAAAATTTCCAATCTAAAGCCACCCATATTATCGGACATAGAGAATGAATCGCTAACGGACAATGTTTTAGACTCACTAACACTCGAGGTGAATCCTTTTTCCCCTTCAAGACCTGTATTAATCATTTTTGTTACATCATCCACACCAAGCAAGTTATGTATTTCACCTAACAATTGTGAATCGTGATACAAGTTTACAGTCATAGTTCCACCTGCAGCAAGGGGAGTTACTGTAATTTCTCCACTTCCACTAACATGGCTTACTTTAAATACTACGTCATTAAAGTCAAAGTCTCCAATAGAACCAAGGTCTTCGCAAGCCACTGTCCAAGATTGAGGTTTATCCTCTACAGTTGGTCCATTATCTACAGGAGTATTCCCTATACCTGTGCATTCCGAATCACGAATGTCTTTATTCGAATCCGGATTAATATAAATAGGAGCTCCTCCTATAGAAGCAGTAACTCTTGAACCATTGGTAGCTGCATTTGATATATCCTCACTTGTTACCTCAGCAGTTCCATATTCAAAAAACAAATTTCCTGCAAATGTAACATCATTAAAATATTCAACATAGTTCATTGAGAGCAATGCAAGATCAGAAAAACTTGTACTAACTCCCACATATTGAACGTCTAATTGATTGGCATAAAAGACATCAGCTCTCAATATAGAATTTTCGTGGAGATAAATATTCCCATTAACAACAAACCGATTACATTCCAACGCTGTTCTAGCTGCTTGGTTCAAACAGGCAGAACGTATTTCATTGGTTACACGGAGCAAACATGCATTATTAATAGTTCCTTGCCCCCAATCGTCTCCAGGGTTACCAAATATATTTTCACACTGTATTTTCCCCCAATTGGTTATTATTCCTAAAGGAGTTGTTATATCTATATCTCCGACTTGAACAACTGCATTTTCGTGGGAATTATACAAATGTCCATAAATATCAGAATAACCCGCTATATTCATCTTTCGAACACAAATTTCACCGGCATTATACAAAGTGGTACTTAAATTGATACTAGCTGCTCTACTATCCGTGCTTTCATCAATTATCTTGCCATTTGGCATTACAATTATATTACCAGAAGTAGGTATTTCAAACGGGCACATATTATCCGTCAAATCTAAAATGCCCCCTTTCGCTACAATTATTGTAGCATTACTTATATTTTGGCAGTTTTTAAGACTCAAACAAGCCCCATTATCTATAATCAAAATTGGATGGCAATTGGAGTCCCAATTATACAGCCAACTATCAACCGTAGTATTCTTTGTAATTTTTCCAAGTGCATTAGGTATTTGGTTTATATTATAAGAAAGCTGATCTGACACATCAGTTGCCTCAGCTAATAATTGATTAACATCCGCTTCTGTATATGGAGCGTCTATAGTAGGGAAATCCCCCCCCGCTCTAGAAGAAATAGTCCTTGTTTTATAAGTAGAATAGCCAAATGCAACATCAATAGTTTCATTAGCAATCTCCGAGAATTTAAATGCCATCCGATTTTTGCTGTCAAGGCGAGCTATGAAAAGTTTCTTTTGACTTCTAAGCATATCAAAAATTAAAGAAGCTTCGGCATATCCTTCAGCATCCGTTTTCACTAGTGTTTTGGCCAATAATTGAGCATTATCGTCTTCAAACGGATTCGCCGTATAAATCTTAAAAGTATATTCCGACAAAGCGTCTTCTTGAATGGAAAGATTAGCCTTAACTTGCTTGGCCATATTCCAAGTATGGTTCGGGTCGATTTCACCAAACTGCATTTCCCATTGATTGTTGTATTGCTCACGCATCCAAGTAGGATCGTACAAATCATCGTGACTATTATCACAAGCAAACAAACTCAAAGTCAAGCCGACTGCAAAAAAGAAATACCTCTTCATATTTATAATTTTATGTATCATCATGGTATAATAGGATTTTGCAAAAATAAGGAATAATAAGATATATTGAACCTTATTATCCCTTAATTTTAGGGTATAAAATGTTATATTTAATGGACCTTTCCCATTATCTATTCCTATTTCTCGCGGGCTGTACGGCCACTCCAAATCAAATATATGCCCAACAAAACAAGTGGCAAACTAAGCAACTGACCAATGTTCAATGTCATACCCACTTCTTCGGACACTTGCGGGTTCTTCATGAATTCCAAGGCAAAACGAGTTCCGAAGAAAATAAGCAAGCTGACACCTGTAATCAACCCCACGTACTTTTGCAAATGGAATTTAGTGTACATTACATACGAAGTAACACCTGCAACCAAACAATAAAGCATTTCGTATATCTGTGTAGGATGACAAGGCAAACCGGCATATAATTGGTTCCACTCGCGAGAACGGACAAATTCAAAACCCCAAGGCATGGTAGTAGGATAACCAAAGATTTCGGAATTCATCAGATTACCAAAACGAATACAAAAGCAGAGCAAAGCTACACTGGGGATGATACGGTCGAACAACCACCATACACTCTGTTTGGTTATCTTACGAGAGAAAAGCCAAGCAGCCAATATAGCACCCAAGGTTCCACCATGACTGGCCAATCCACCTTCCCAAATCTTCAAGATTTCAACAGGATTGGAAGTATAATAATCCCATTGATAGAACAAGCAATGTCCCAAACGGGCACCTACAATCACACCAACCATACTATAGACAAACAATCGGTCTGTCCATTCTTCCGGACGATTCTCTTTCTTGAATATCCATTCAGCATATTTATAGGCCAAAAGAAAACCTATCCCCCACATCAATCCATACCAACGTATTTCACGTCCTCCAATCTCGAATATCGTGGGGTCAACATCCCATACTATACTTGCCAACATATAATTCCATTTTAATTAGACGATACAAAGGAAACAAAAAAAGTAAATGTATGCAAATTATATGTATCCAATTAAAATTTATCCTATACCAAGTGTGCAATTAATTCTTCACGGTCTCCGCAAAGCAGATCAATAACAGGCACTTCAATCAGCGTATAACATCCCGGCTGTTGTTTCATGGAAGCACGGGCACAACAAACCATCACCTGAGCTGTCAAAGCGGGGTTATTGATTTTCATATTGAATTCAAACATTTGGTTGTGAGTAATGCCCGATACACCCTTGCGCACCAAATTCACTCCATGACCTACATCGTTCAAGTCGTCTACACAAGGAACTTGCTTTACATGGGTTTCATCGTTTACAAAATAAGAATCAGATTTAACTTCAGCCTCAACCGTTTTGAAATCGGCCCCTTCCTCCAATTCCACATACACCATACGGCGATGGATACCTGTACCCGTTGGGATAGTCATAGACAAAGCATCCTTTACTCCATCAATGGCACGAACTGCTACAGAATGTCCCATACTACGTCCAGGACCAAAATTAGTATAAGTTATACCTTTAGGAGCGATTGCTTCGAGCAAAGCACGCACCACCGAGTCACTACCCGGATCCCATCCTGCTGATATAATGGCTACAGCATTCCCTGCTTTTCCCGATTCATCCAACGAACGACGCAATGTAGTAATTTGCGTATGAATATCAAAACTATCCACCGTATTGATACCCATAGCAAGAATTTCCTTGGCATGCTCTTCTACCTTACGAGTAGGTGTTGCCAAAATTGCCACATCCACATCTTTCAATTCCTTGATACTTCTTACAACCTCATAGTTAGCCAATTCGGCCGGTTTGTTTTCAGCACCACTGCGACGTACAATACCTGCAATTTCAAAATCGGGAGCTACTTGAAGTGCTTCTACTACCGACTTGCCAATATTACCGTATCCTACTACGGCCGCTCTAATTTTTTCCATCCTTTTATCGTTTTTCGTAACTATTATCTTTTATTATGGCACAAAAATAAGCATTTTGCTTTATAAAATTGCACATTCTATCCTAATAAATTCAAAATAATCTTCATGAACTTACTTTCTATAAGATAGAAATGCTATTTTTGCATAAAAATAACATTCATAAGAATTCTGACATGATAGAATATCTAAAAGGAGAATTAGCCGAATCTACGCCTACTATGGCAGTAATCGATTGCAACGGGATTGGTTACGGAGTGAATATTTCACTAAACACCTATTCCGCCATCCAAGGCAAGAAAACAGTAAAGTTATATATATATGAAGGTATCCGCGAAGATGCCTATGTTTTGTTTGGTTTTTCCACCAAACAAGAGCGCGAATTATTCCTGTTACTCATTTCCGTTTCTGGAATTGGAGGGAATACGGCACGCATGATTCTATCAGCCCTTACACCATCAGAATTATGCAATGTCATCAGTTCCAGTAACGACAAGTTACTAAAAACGGTAAAAGGCATCGGCTTGAAAACCGCCCAACGCATTATTGTTGACTTAAAAGACAAGATTGTTTCCGTAGACATCAATCAAACTGGTGGAGAAGTGTTATTCCCTTCAGCTACTCATTCCGAAGTACACGAAGAAGCGGTTGCGGCACTCACCATGTTGGGATTTCCACAAGCACCTTCGCAAAAAGTGGTATCTGCCATTCTGAAAGAAGAGCCTACCCTACCTGTGGAAAAAGTTATAAAATTGGCTTTAAAACGCCTATAAACCATTCATTACATGCAGGAATAGCCTTATTCCTGCATTTTTCTTGTCACAAACTGAATCTTCAAGTTGGCTTCTTTTTGTTCCTTGCGAATTTGTTCCATTGCTGAAAGAATACGCGCCAGTTCTGTCAATTCAGCAAAAGCTTTGCGGTCATTGGGTTGCATGATTGTTTTATAAGTGCGATCGCCCAAGAATGACAATTGGATATTCTTATCTTTATTTGAAGCTACAAAGCCAATCACACCCCCGTCTTCACCCATTTTATAATCGGCTTTTTCAATAGGACGACCTAAATCCGTACTTTCATAACTATCTTTAGCAGGAGGAGTCTCAGCAAACAATTCGCCTACGCTAACCTTTACCGCCGTATGATGAATGCTTCCGTCGGCACAATAAATAGAGGTCATTGACATTTCTCCCAATTCATTGACTTGCGCCCGCAAGAAAGAACGTCCTAGATTCTTTTCTATCACTTGAGTAGGATAAAACCAATTACCAATCTCCTGATAAGCAGTATCTTTTTCCAAGACAAATTTCCCTTTAATGGAATCCAACTGATTTTGCTTCACCAGCATCATACTATCCAGATACACCAAACTCTTTTGTTGCTCTTTCAAATCTACTTGTTGCATCAGCCTGATACCTTGCTTGCGAGCTTCGAAAGCTTTCGGATACAATACCTTTATACTATCTATCTGCAATTTGGCCTCACTAAAGTTCTCTTGAACCAAAGCAACTTCGGCCTTCTGCAAATGGAATTGTGCTTTTTTCTCGCCTCCATCACCACAACTTGCCATAAACAAGGCGCCACAAATGGCCATTCCAACTGTCTTTTTCATACATTTTACTTTTTAGTCAGGGCAAATGTACAAAAAAGTTGTATTTTTGCACACCTATTCTTAAGAATATATGGAATTAAAAGAACATTTTAACGATAAAATATTTCATCTAATCTCCCAAACCGCCGATGAATTGGGGTTGGAATGCTATGTAGTAGGCGGTTATGTACGCGATATATTTTTGAACCGCCCATCGAAGGACATTGACGTGGTGGTAGTAGGAAGCGGTATCGAGATGGCTCAAACTTTTGGACAGAAGTTAGGCAAGAAAGCACATGTATCGGTCTTTCGTAATTTCGGGACCGCTCAAGTAAAATACCGCGATACCGAAGTTGAATTCGTTGGCGCCCGAAAAGAATCATATAGTCACGATAGTCGTAAACCCATTGTAGAGGACGGGACATTGGAAGACGACCAAAACCGGCGTGATTTTACCATCAATGCTATGGCGGTATGCCTCAACCAAGCACGTTATGGAGAATTGGTGGATCCGTTCAACGGTTTGGATGACTTGAAGGAACGAACCATACGTACCCCATTAGATCCTGATATTACTTTCAGCGATGATCCGCTTCGCATGATGCGATGCATCCGTTTCGCTACCCAACTGAATTTTTACATAGACGATATAACGTTCGAAGCACTGGAAAGAAATAAAGAACGCATCAACATTATTTCTCGTGAGCGCATTGCCGATGAGCTGAATAAGATTATCCTTTCCCCGATTCCTTCCAAAGGATTTGTGGAATTAGACCGTTGCGGACTTCTCCCGCTCATCTTCCCTGAGATGAGTGCTTTACAAGGAGTAGATGTTAAAAACGGACGTGCTCATAAGGACAACTTCTACCACACCCTCGAAGTGTTGGACAATATTGCCAAACACACCGATAATCTTTGGTTACGATGGGCTACTTTGTTGCATGATATCGGCAAACCACGTACCAAGCGTTGGGAACCTAAAGTTGGTTGGACCTTCCACAACCACAACTATATCGGCGAAAAAATGATTCCGGACATTTTCCGCAAAATGAAATTGCCGATGAACGAAAAGATGAAGTACATCCAAAAGTTGGTTGGTCTACACATGCGCCCCATCGTGATAGCCGATGAAGAAGTGACCGATTCGGCCGTACGTCGTCTACTCTTCGAAGCAGGTGATGACATAGACGATTTGATGTTGCTTTGTGAAGCCGATATCACCTCGAAGAATGAAGTTAAGAAACAACGTTTCCTTGACAATTTCAAACTTGTCCGACAAAAGCTGAAGGATTTGGAAGAAAAGGACCGTATCCGCAACTTTCAACCTCCTGTTGATGGGGCTGAGATTATGCAAGTATTCGGATTGGATCCATGCAGGGAAGTAGGAAGTTTGAAAAGTGCCATCAAAGATGCTATTTTGGATGGAGTAATTCCCAATGAACATGATGCAGCCTTTCATTTTATGATCGAACGCGCCAAGAAGATGGGACTTACCCCCAAAGCGTAGTTCCCATGTAACATAAATATCGCCTTTTCATGACATAAATCAAGAAAAAGCGTACTTTTTACACTTTACTATTTTCACTCCTTGCAGATTTCAAAAAAAGTCGTACCTTTGTAGTGGAATTAGTTTTCAAAAGGTATTTAAATAATTTGTTTTTAAGGTTTTAAGTAAAGGAAGGATAACACACAAACTAAAGCAAAAAAAGAACCCCGTTTTGGTGGGGGTTCTTCAAAGGTGAGCGGGTTCAGTGATGAACTTTTGCTCTTTTTTTTATCCTTAAAACAGGAATCTCAATACGTCATTGAAATTTGCCCATATCAGCAAGGCAAACAACAAAACCATACCAGTCATCTGTGCATATTCCATAAACTTGTCACTCGGCTTGCGACGAGCAATAATTTCATAAAGCAGGAACAATACATGTCCTCCATCCAACGCCGGTATAGGAAGTATATTCATAAATGCCAGAATAATAGACAAGAAAGCAGTCATTTCCCAAAAACGATGCCAATCCCATACTTCAGGGAAAATACTTCCAATCGTTCCAAAACCACCTACACTCTTGGCTCCTTCCTTCGTAAATACATATTTCAAATCGTTCACATATCCTTTAAGGGTGTTTACTCCTAAAGTAATACCTGCCGGGAAAGATTCAAAGAAACCATATTTCAGATTAGTTTGCTTATAATCCAAGAGAGCCGATTTAACTACACCCACTTGAAACAAAGAATCGGTTGTCAATGCCAATGTATCACGCACACCTGAGCGTGAATAAACCAATGTGAGATTGGCCTGTTTTTTATCCTCACCTTGGGCGATAGCTTTCAAGCTGGACATTGCTTCAAGGAACACATTCCAAGAACTGATACGCTTTCCATTTACTGCCAACAAACTATCTCCAGCTTGTATACCAGCGTTAGCCATAGGCATTCCCTTGACAACAGAATCCACCACATTCGGAATCAGAGGAGTAACAAATGCCGGGTCGTCCTTGGCAATATCCAACAAACTGATTTCGGGCATAAACACTTCCACTTCCTGCCCATTACGGCTAACCATCACCGAACGAGCTTCTGTCACTATACGAAGCATATCCATATTAAAACGTTCCAATGGTTGGCCATCAGCACTCAACAAGATATCACCATCACAAAAACCAATCTTTTCAGCACGTTCATTAAATTCCATACCATGAGTCATGTCTTTCAATGCCACGTAAGAATCTCCCCAAGTAAATAATATCATGGAATAAATGAACAAAGCCAACAAGAAGTTCATCAGTACTCCACCCACCATTATAAGCAAGCGTTGCCAAGCCGGCTTGGCTCTAAACTCCCATTCTTCTACAGGATGATTCAAATCTTCCGAACTCTGTGTCTCGTCTACCATACCTGCTATTTGTACATAGCCACCTAATGGCACCCAACCGACACCATATTCTGTCTCGCTATTCTTGGGCTTAAACTTAAACAAAGAGAACCAAGGGTTAAAGAACAAATAAAATTTGGTCACGCGTACCTTAAAAAGTTTTGCAAAGAAAAAATGTCCTCCCTCGTGAATAATAACCAACAACGACAGGCTCATTATCAATTGGAGAGCACGAATTAAAAATGTTTCCATCTAAAGTCTATTTCTATTTAGTTAATCTATTTCATTTTATTAGATTCCGGGCCACACAACGCGCTTCAGCATCAGTTGCCACATAATCTTCATACGATGGCGTCTGGATAAACGTCACCTTACCCATGGTTTGTTCTATCACCTCACTCATCTGCAAGAAGGAAATACGATCATGCAAGAAGGCTGATACCACCACTTCATTAGCAGCATTGACAATACAAGCCATATTACCACCCCGATTCAACGCTTCGTAAGCCAAAGCTAAACAACGAAAACGATCCGTATCAGGTTGTTCGAAAGTTAACGCTTTCATCTGTGAGAAGTCCAATCGGTCAAACGATGCCTTGATACGTTGTGGATACGAAAAGGCATATTGAATAGGCAAACGCATATCGGGCACTCCCAATTGAGCTTTCACCGCACCATCCTCGTATTGTACCATGGAATGGATTACCGACTGCGGATGTACCACAACCTCAATCTGATCTGGACGCACTCCAAACAACCATTTGGCTTCAATCACTTCAAAGCCTTTATTCATCATCGTAGCCGAATCGATAGTTATTTTTGCTCCCATATCCCAATTAGGATGCTTCAATGCCTGTTCCTTGGTTACGTATTGCAACTGCTCTTTGGTAAATGTACGGAAAGGTCCACCCGAAGCGGTAAGTATTACCTTTTCCAACGGATTATTCATTTCCAAACATTGAAAGATAGCTGAATGTTCTGAATCTACCGGCAGAATAGGAGTATGATACTGTTGAGCCAAAGCGTTTATCAATTCACCAGCCACCACCAAAGTCTCCTTGTTAGCCAATGCGATTGCTTTGCCTGCCTTAATTGCATTCATGGTAGGGCGCAAACCGGCATATCCCACCATAGACGCCAGCACCACATCAATGGGTTTGGCTTCTACTATCTCGCATAGGGCATCTGCACCGGCATACACTTGAATAGGCAAATCGGCCAATAACTCCTTTAATTGCGCATATTTGGATTCGTTGGCTATTACTACAGCCGCGGGCATGAATTTTCTTGCTTGTTCTGCCAACAACTCTACCTGATTATTAGCAGTTAAAGCATAGGCTTCATATAAATCGGGATGTTCTTCAATAACCTGTAAGGCTTGAGTTCCGATAGAACCGGTCGATCCCAATATAGCTATCTGTTTCTTTTTCATCACTTAGAATACAATGTATTTAGAAGGGTCGAGTGCACGACCTTTATTCCACAATTCAAAATGCAAATGAGGCCCGGTAGTCTTTTCACCGGTATTTCCCACCAAAGCAATGGCCTCACCTGCTTTCACGGTATCTCCTTCTTTTTTCAGCAATGAACCGCAATGCTTATAGACTGATACCATATTCTGACCATGTTGCACCTGGATTACATAACCTGTTTCTGCCGTATAAGTAGATAGGATTACCGTTCCATCGAGTGTTGCCAACACGCTCTCGTTAGGAGTAGCGGCAATGTCTACACCAAAATGCTTTTTGTTAGCATCAAATTCCGACGAAATCATACCTCGTGTAGGACGATGGAAGATGATTCCCGATGTCAGATTATAGTCTGTTGCCGTTAGGTTATAGCGTTCCTTTTCTTCGTATTGTTTACGAAACTCTTCCTCTTGACGGGTGCGTTCCATCAATTCTTCCGAACGGGCAACCGTAAGCGAGTCGATGGAGTGTATCGTATCCGTTCGAACCTCTCCACGAAAGATATCTTGGATATTCATTATATAGAGGCTCTGTCTGTTCAGTGCCTCTTGAAGTGAATCGGCACGCAAAGCATTGGTCACCACTTGTTCGCGCACTTCACTATTCATATAACCCGGCAAATAATTACGCAGAGGAGTAAAGGCAATGATGGTAGCAGCTACCAAGAAGATAACCGTAACAGAGGCGAGCAACACTGATGCCCCATTCAGTTTGGACACATGAATACCAACCACCTCTTCCAACGTATTCTCGTTGGTTATGGTAAGTTTGTATTTGAACTTAAAGTTCTTCCAAAATGCTTTTCGTTTATTCTTCATTCTGTTTCCTCTCCGTTAGTGTTAGTCCAATAATCCTTCAGGCACATCCACCGTTACCACTCTTTTCTTCTTTTCTATCTTTACGATGAATTCTTCATGAGCCGGCAAGAGTATCTCTTCTCCGTCCTCACGTTCAATTGCAAAAAGTACATTCATCGTACTATCATCAACAGCTACAATTTCGCCCAAGCGACCATGATGAATATCATTCACCTCGAAGCCTACAAAATAATTCCAAGTAGGGATATCTTCCGAATCATCTGCTTCGGCAAACTTTTTGGGAAAGTAAACTTCCACATTTGTAAACTTACGGGCTTGTTCAGCGGTATCTACCCGCTCCAGTTTCACCAAAGCCGTCGTATCCGAGCGGAAACGATATTCTTCTATAAAGAAGGGCACAAAAATTCCGTCCAACAAGCAGATAAGATATTCACCATCCACCCGATCGAAGATATCGTCGGTAAAGGTAAAAGAGATTTCTCCTTTCACCCCATGAGGCTTGTTGAACATGCCAATCTTAAAAACTTCGTCTTTCCTAATCATAATCAGATACGGGTTATTCTTGCGCCCAAGGCATTCAAACGATGTTCTATATTTTGATAGCCACGGTCAATCTGTTCGATGTTATGGATACGACTGCTTCCTTCAGCACTCATCGCAGCAATCAGCAAGGCAATACCGGCACGAATATCAGGCGAAGTCATGTTACCTCCTCTCAGATGATGATAATGGTCATGACCGATTACCACGGCACGATGCGGGTCGCACAAGATAATCTGAGCACCCATATCAATCAGTTTATCAACAAAGAACAAACGACTTTCGAACATTTTCTGATGAATCAACACACTTCCTTTGGCTTGTGTAGCCACCACCAACATAACGCTGAGCAAATCAGGTGTCAATCCCGGCCATGGTGCATCAGCAATGGTCATGATGGAACCATCCATGAACGATTCAATCTGATAGTGTTCCTGTTCAGGAATGAAGAGATCGTCTCCTCTTTGCTCCATCTGGATACCCAAACGACGGAAACTATCGGGTATAATTCCCAAGTTTTCGTAAGACACATCCTTGATGGTTATCTCGCTTTGTGTCATGGCCGCCATACCGATGAAACTACCCACTTCAATCATATCGGGCAATACGGTATGTGTACATCCGCCCAAGCTATCCACGCCTTCGATGGTGAGCAAGTTTGATGCAATGCCCGAAATGCGTGCTCCCATGGCATTCAACATCTTGCAAAGTTGTTGCAGATAAGGTTCACAAGCAGCATTGTAGATGGTTGTCTTTCCTTTGGCAAGTACAGATGCCATCACGATGTTTGCCGTACCTGTTACCGAAGCCTCATCCAACAGCATATAGGTTCCCTTCAATTGGGAAGCTTTGATTTGATATACTCCCCGTAAAGCATCGTATTCAAAATCGGCACCCAATTTCTGAATGCCCAAGAAATGAGTATCCAAACGGCGACGACCAATCTTATCGCCCCCGGGTTTGGATATCAGAGCTTTCCCGAAACGGGCCACCAACGGGCCTACCAACATCACAGAGCCACGAAGGCTGGAGCATCTTTTCAGGAATTCATCGCTTTCCAAATAGTTCAAATCTACCGAATCCGCTTGGAAGGTATAGGTAGAAAGTCCTGTTTTGGATACTTTAACCCCCATTTCCCGCAACAATTGTATCAGATTGTTCACATCGAGAATATCGGGAATATTATGTACAGTCACTTCTTCAGAAGTAAGCAATGTGGCACAAAGAATTTGTAGCACCTCGTTCTTGGCACCTTGTGGAGTGATTTCTCCATGCAGTTTATGTCCGCCTTCTATGACAAATGAAGCCATGGTATAGGATTTAAAGGATTAATATCTTCTACGTTGGTTATTCTGACGACGCTGATTGTTCTGACGACGCTGATTGTTGTTATTGTTGTTAAACAAGTTTCGTTGTTCATTCAAATGCAAATCCTCAGCAGTCAAGTTCAACTTGCCTTCGGCATATTCACACATATCATCGGCTATCTTCTGGTCTTCTACTCCATCCTTGTTCCAACTGACGAAGCTCTTCTTCATCTGAAGGGCAAGCAAACGGATCAAACGTTTCTTTTGTTGTTCGTCTTCAATCACGGCAGCTTTCTTCACCAAATCGGCCACAAATCGTCCGTAATGGCGATAGCGGATTTTCCCTTGTGGATATTCTATCCGCTCGGGACGCATAACGAACTCTTCGGGTTTCACCACTTCGAAAGGATAGTCTATATCAAGTTTGAAATCGGACATGATAGCCAAATGATCCCACAACTTATGCTTAAAGTCGGGCACATCGCGCAAATGCGGGAACATGTTTCCCATAATCTTGATAATGGTATTTGCACAACGCTGACGTTCGGCACGATCCTCAATAGTCAACGCATGGTCAACCATATTCTGTACGCTTCGTCCGTATTCGGGAAGCTGCATCTTCTTTCGCTGGGTATTATATTCCATTCTTTATTTTTATATGCTTGTTTCGTTAAATTAGTTTTTTAGGCACGGATGCCACAAATTCCTTCAAATAGAAAGGTTCAAAATAAGCCACATCCTTGAAATCCTTTTGGCTCATGGCTTTCTCTGCCAATGGGAACATCCATCGGGCCAACGGACGGATATTGTCTATAAAATGAGCATTGGGATGAGTTATCTTTTCGCGACATTTAGCGGCTCCGTTACCAAAGAAATAAACGGGATGTTCCTCCAAAAAGTTCAGATACGATTGCTCATCTACAATATCGGCAGCTATCTCACGCTTCACGTTCAATGCTCTGTCGTACAAGGCTGCATAAACTTCCATACGGCGTGCATCAATCATAGGACAAAGCAAAGCATCCTCGGGCAATTCCTGTTGCAGAAGTACGGGTACACACATCACCTCCAAGGTAGGAATACCAATCAGAGGAAGATTGCGACCGTAGCAAATACCCTTCGCCATCGATACACCGATACGCAAACCGGTATATGATCCGGGGCCACAACTTACGGCCACCGCATCGAGAGGCATGGCGTGACTATCCACAAACGATAACGCCTCATCCACAAACACACCTAATTGAACGGCATGTTGGGGGCCTTGAAAATCTTCTCTTTTGAATTCTGCCAATCCGTCTTCGCTAACGGCTACCGAACAAACCTCCGTAGAGGTCTCTATATGCAAAATACACGACATAAATGCAATCTTTCTATAATATGGTGCAAAGATACACTTTTTATTGAAAAACATCGCTATTTTTTGAGTTTCCTTAGGGGAATGTATGGTCAAAAAACAACTGATTCTTCTGACTTACTGACTACACTTTAGTATAACTCATCGTTTTACAAAGAAGAAAGCGTCGTTTTCCGAGTGAAAAAACGACGCTTTCCTATTTATAACCGATATAGTATTACTTAGTATACAAATCGATGGTATTCTGAATTTCACGACAACAAACGGGGCAATACACATCGATGCGGTGGAACCAGTTCATCATACAGTTAGGCCATGGACGATAAACGCCTTCCGACAAGTATCCGCCACCTTCGTATACACCGAGTTTCCAAGGCTTCTTCGGGTCAAAGTCTGCGGATTCGGGGTTCTGCGGATTCAATTCCCAATTGGTTTCCTTTACCGGAGTAGGTACAGGAGCATTGCCCAACAATTCCTTCCAATCCTTCGATTCAAGGTTAGCAAGGGTAGTGATGTTCTGTTCCCAAGGTTCTACATTGGGGAAGTAAAGGTCGCTCATTTCCGATCCACCCACATATTCATCAGCAAGACCAACGAACGAATGGCCGAATTCATGGCTATAAGTCTTACGGGTAGAAGCGCCAGGAATATCTGCTGCGCTGATTCCATAGAAGTTATAGATACCTCCACCACCATATTTCTGGGAGTTGGTGAGGATATAAATCATTTCATAAGGCACATTAGCAGCTACATCGAGAATGGATTGATAATCTTCAATCATCTGATAGCGTTCAGAGTCAAAAGTATAATAATGAGTCTTCAATGTGGTATTGCGCCACAAATATTCGCCCGGGATGGAGATACCTGATTCGGCACTCGGAGCCCATACGGCACGAATATTGAACTTATCCTTATTTACTGAGTATGGATAGTAGCTGAAGAATCCTTCGGCAAAGATTTTACAAGCATCGACAAACTTTTGCTTTTCGGCTTCTGTATAACCTTCAGAGATAAGAACAATGTCCACTCGCTTGGCCGGATTACCGGTATAGTGAACATCAATAGTATTCAAATTGGGCTTAGCCTTACGAACGAAGTAGCTGTCCACATCAATTTCATAAGCAAATTTCTTGTGATACTTGCCGGTAGAATTTTCACGGGTATAGAATTCTACAATGACATCGTTCTTGGGATAAGGGAAAGTAACACCTTCGGGCATCGCCTTGCTGGTAGTCTTTGCTTCGGGAGTGGCTTGCCATTCGTTGAAAAGGGTACTGTATCCACGAGAATAGATAACCTTTCCACTGGCTTTATCAAGCACTTTGAAGATATGGTTACCCATAGTACGTTCGTCAACCAGGTAGTTCTTGTTACCGGCCCAATAGGGTTCTTCAATTACCTCGTCAACAAAGAAATGTTCAGACTTGGCATCACCAGCATGGTAATAATCCAAACGCATGGTTTTCGGGGTAAAATAATCATCGAAATTCACTTGGGCGTCCATCGGAAGAATACCCATAAGGGCCATAATGCCCACTACAATTCTTTGCTTTTTCATGCTATATTTATTAAGTTTTTACTTTTTGCGGTCAGATAGGTTCGCAAATATACAAAAATCCTACCTACGAATGAAAAAAAACACTACTTTTGCAAAAATATTTAATGAATATGATACAATCAATGACCGGATACGGGAAAGCAACCGTACCATTCGGAGAGAAAAAAATTCACGTAGAAATAAAATCGCTGAATAGCAAGGCGATGGACTTGTCGGTACGCATCGCACCATTATACCGCGAGAAAGAAATGGAAATACGCAACCTCATTTCGCAATCATTGGAACGCGGGAAAGTGGACCTCAGCCTTTGGGTAGAAAAAGAAGCGACCGAAGCTGCTACCCCCATCAATGCTGCACTGATGAACAATTACTACGAACAATTCAAGACTATCAACGAAACCACACAAATTCCTTTACCCACCGACTTGTTTGCCACTTTGCTACGTATGCCAGATGTACTGACTAAAGTAGACGTACAAGAACTTGCAGACGAGGAATGGGCCGTAGTGCGCAAAGGCATTGAAGAAGCTATTGCACAATTGGTAGATTTCCGTAAACAAGAAGGACAGGCACTCGCCAAGAAGTTCAATGAAAAGATTGACAACATTGAAGCCTTGATGAAAGCCATCGAGCCTTACGAAAGCGAGCGGGTTACCAAGATTCGCGAACGCATTACCGATGCGCTTGAAAAGACCATCAGCGTGGATTATGACAAGAACCGACTTGAACAAGAATTGATTTATTACATCGAAAAGCTTGACATCAACGAGGAAAAGCAACGATTGGCCAACCACTTGAACTATTTCCGTGAAACCATGAACAACGGACACGGACAAGGCAAGAAGTTGGGTTTTATTGCTCAAGAAATGGGCCGGGAAATCAATACTACAGGTAGCAAGTCCAATCATGCCGAAATGCAGAACATTGTGGTACGCATGAAAGATGAATTGGAACAAATCAAGGAACAAGTTTTGAATGTAATGTAATTGTCATGAAAGGAAAACTGATTATATTCTCCGCCCCATCAGGCTCAGGAAAATCCACTATCATCAACTACTTGTTGACACAAGGCTTGAATCTGGCATTCTCCATTTCGGCCACCAGTCGTGCTCCACGAGGTACAGAACAACATGGAGTGGAATACTATTTCCTCAGCCCTGAAGAATTCAAGCAACGCATAGCCAACAATGAATTCCTGGAATACGAAGAAGTATACGAGAACCGTTTCTACGGCACCTTGAAAGCCCCCATCGAAAAACAATTGGCCGATGGTTACAATGTGGTATTCGATGTGGATGTAGTGGGTGGATGTAATATCAAGAAATACTATGGCGAACGCGCCTTGTCGGTCTTTATACAGCCACCCAACGTTGAAGAACTCCGCAGACGTCTGATTGGTCGGGGCACAGATACCATGGAAGTCATCGAAAGCCGCATTGCCAAAGCTGAATTTGAATTAAGTTTTGCCGAAAAATTCGATGTGGTAATCATTAACGACGATTTGGATAAAGCCAAAGCAGATACGCTGAATATTCTTCAGAAGTTTTTGAATTCGTAACTCCGAGTGTATTATGAGCATTACAAAAGAACAGAAGAGAGCCCGAATTATGATGCATGTATGTGTTATCATTGGTTTTCTTGCCGCCTTATTAACAATTTGGTCACTTTTCGATAAAGTATATTATATAGCCGCTTTTGGTGTATTCCTTATAGCTTGCCAATATTATAATTATAAGCAATGGCAGAAGAAAGCATAAAAAGAATCGGACTTTTCGGAGGGTCATTCAACCCTATTCATATCGGCCACTTGGCACTTGCCAACTATTTGTGTGAATTCAGCCATTTGGATGAGGTTTGGTTCATGGTCTCTCCCCAAAATCCCCTAAAAAGAAATGCCAAATTGTGGGATGACGATTTGCGTTTGGAATTGGCTCGTCTCGCTACAGAAGACTACCCTAAATTCAAGGTATGCGACATTGAATTTCAATTGCCTCGACCCTCATTCACCATTCATACGCTCAATGCATTGAAAGAAACTTATCCTAACAATGAATTTACCTTGATTATCGGAGCCGACAATTGGGCTTTGTTCCCACGTTGGCGTTCAGCAGATGAAATTATTGCCCGCCATAAAGTATTGGTGTATCCACGTCCGGGATATGAAGTAAATAAAGACGAGCTACCCCCTTCTATCACCCTAGTTGAGACTCCTTTACTCGAAGTAAGCTCCACCTTTATCCGCGAAAGTCTGGGAGCCGGAAAGGATGTACGCTACTTTGTTCATCCCAAAGTTTGGGAAAGAATAATCAAACTTCAAAAAAGTTTGATTTAATATGGGATTCAAAAAAAATATAGTTACTTAGTGCATTTTATTAACCTTTAAAATAAAAGTATCATGGGATATAAGATTGAACAAATTGAAGGCATTGGTGCAGTATATGCTGAAAAAATGCAAGTTGCTGGCGTAAAGACTACTGAAGATTTATTGGAAAAGTGTGCAGCCAAGAAAGGCCGCGTAGCATTGGCTGAAGAAACAGGCATCAGCGAAAAGTTGATTTTGAAGTGGACTAACCATGCAGACCTCTTCCGTATCAATGGCATTGCTGGTCAGTTTGCTGAATTATTGGAAGCCTCAGGTGTTGATACAGTAAAGGAATTCCGTCATCGCATTCCTGCAAACCTTCACGCTAAGGTTACTGAAGTGAATGCTGAAAAGAATCTTTGCAACCGCGTTCCTTCATTACCAGAATTGGAAAAGATGATTGCACAAGCCAAGGAATTGGAACCAGTCATCACTTATTAATATCCAAACAAAACACTTGTCCATTTGTTATCCAATCAAAACGATACAAATGGACAAGTTCAGATTTACACTCATGGTCGCGATGTTGGTCCTTTGCATTTCGGCTTCTGCCGGATATGCTCCCACCCTTGTACAAGACTCCCTGAAAAGACTTTATCCACAAATTGAAACCGTTGGTTGGTCAACCGATGATTATTTTTATGTGGCCTCTTTTCAAGACAAGGGTTTCAATACCAAAGTATGGTTTGACACCCACGGCCATTGGGTGATGAAACAAACCGATTGGCAAACCATGGATCAAGTTCCTATACCTGTTTACCATACGTTTACATTCGGGGCTTACTCAACCGACCAAGTAGACGATGTTACTTTGGTAGAGTTTCCTGACGACCCTTCACAGATAGTAATCCTCATTTCTCCTCCCAATTCCCTCACACAATATCAACTTTTCTATTCACCAGAAGGCGAGTTGATCAATGCTCGCAATACAACCAACTTGAACGACATCTTGGGGATAGCTACATTTTTATAGCAGTTAAACGTCGTTTTAACGAAAGAGAAATGTTATCTTTGCAAGAAATAAACGACTCATGGGAACCGTAAAAACTAATTCAATAAAGGCTTGGGTATTGGCCGCCCGTCCCAAGACATTGGCAGCTGCGGCCACTCCTGTATTATTGGGATGCTCGCTTGCCGCCTCTGACGGATGGTTGCAATTCATTCCTGCCCTCCTCTGTTTTCTCTTTGCATTTACCATGCAGATAGACGCAAACTTTATCAATGATTTCTTCGATTTTTTAAAGGGAAGTGATCGTGAAGACCGTTTAGGGCCTGAACGGGCATGTGCACAAGGATGGATTACACTCAACGCCATGAAACATGGTATTGCTTCAGCCACCATCCTATCATGTATCTGGGGAGTATTAATTTTATTCTTTAGTGGCTTGGAGATGATTCCCGTAGGTTTACTTTGTATCCTTTTTGCTTTTCTCTATACGGCAGGGCCATATCCGTTAGCTTATCATGGTTGGGGGGATGTATTGGTCATTGTCTTTTTCGGTTTCGTCCCCGTGGGATGTACTTATTACACCATGTGCCATGACTGGACATGGAGCGTAACAATAGCCTGTATGGCCAGTGGCCTTGTATCCGATTTACTTTTGATGCTGAACAATTATCGAGACCGCGAACAAGACAAGATTAGCGGGAAGAAAACTTTGGTTGTTCGCTTTGGTGCCAAAGCCGGTCGGTGGATGTATTTTGCATTAGGGCTGATGGCTTGTCTGCTTTGCCTTTTGTTTATGATTACCGGTCAATTGTGGGCAGCTATTCTTCCACAATTGTTTTTGGTTCCACACCTAAACACTTGGCAACACATGGTAAAAATCAACAAAGGCAAAGAGTTGAACAAAGTGCTTGGCGAAACCGCCCGTAACATCTCCCTTTTTGGAGTATTGCTAAGTTTGGGATTGATTCTATAATTTTTCAATCAACACGGTGGCATAAGCCGAGATACCTTCTTCACGACCCGTGAATCCCAGTTTTTCCGTAGTGGTAGCCTTTATGGATACATCCTCAACGTCTACTTGCATTAAGTGAGCAAGCACTTCTTGCATTTCAGGGATACGAACTTTCAACTTGGGACGCTCAGCACATACCGTTGCATCTACATTGCCTACACGATAACCTTTGGTAGCTATCAAGTCAACCGTCTTGGCCAATAGAATCTTACTATCTATATTCTTGTATTCACCTGCATTATCAGGGAAATGATAACCTATGTCACGCATATTGGCAGCGCCCAACAATGCATCACAAATGGCATGAATCAACACATCAGCATCCGAATGGCCTAACAAGCCCAACTCATGCTCAAATTTAATGCCCCCTAACCATAATTCACGTTCGGGCACCAATTGATGCACATCAAAACCAAAGCCTACTCTAATCTTCATCTTATGTAAAAATCTAATAGTTTTTCGCCTTCCAAATATCCTTCCAAATGCTGACCAATACTGACAGGTCCTACACCTACAGGAGTTCCTGTATACAACAAATCGCCTATTTTCAATGTATAAAACTGACTGACGTATGCAATAATGTCATCTATCTTAAAAATCATGTCACGAGTATTCCCCTGTTGAACCTTATTACCATCGATATCCAAGTGGAAATCCAAATTCTGCACATCCATAAAATGGTCTACAGATACAAAATCTCCAATAACAGCCGAGTTATCGAAGCCCTTACAAAGTTCCCAAGGCTTTCCCTCTGCACGAAATTTGCGTTGCAAATCACGGGCAGTAAAATCAATTCCAACCGTTACAGCATCATAGTAACGATGAGCAAAACGAGGAGCTATATTTTTCCCTAACCGACAGATACGGACAACCAATTCCGTTTCATAATCGACTTGCTTAGAAAAATCGGGGATAAAAAACGGTTTACCATCTTTCAATAAGGCTGAATCGGGTTTTAAAAAGATGACCGGTTCTTTGGGTAAGTTTTCGTTAGCATGAAGCTCGTGACAATGAGCCACATAATTCATGCCTACTGCTATAATCTTCATACTACTTCTGATTAAAGTTCAAGCGATTGAACATCACCGCCAAATGAGCATAAAGCGATGTATTTTGCACAACAATATCTTCAGGGACACGAATACGGAAAGGAGTAAAGTTCCATACCGCCTTAATACCTCCAGCTACCATCTTGTCTGTTATTTCTTGAGCAATACTGATGGGTACCGTCAATACACCTATGTTGACAGACGCTTCTTTCATCTTGGATTCGAACTCATCAGAATGATAAATGGGGATACCATTAATCTCAGTTCCCACCAATTCGGGGTTAATGTCGAATGCTCCCACAATTTCCAAGCCGAATTGCTGCAAACCTGTATCACGAAGCAAAGCGCCCCCCAAACTACCTACCCCAAATAAGAAAGCCTTATGCATATTGGTAAAGCCCAAAAAGCTTTCAAGTACTTCGATAAGCGTATTGATTTCATACCCCACTCTGGTACGCCCTGAAATTTTCACATACGACAAGTCCTTCGCCACTTGCGAAGCATCAATATTGATTTGTCTGGATATTTGCGTGGACGACACATACGTCTCTCCTTTGTCACGCATCAACTTAGCGTTGGAGAGGTACCAAGGAAGTCGGCGCAAAGTAGGTTCTGGCACCTTATCCGAAAGTATATGCATATGTATGTCCATCTCTATTTTACTTATTATATTTATATCTCCGCAAAATTACACTTTTATTCGCAACGAACATCATAAGAGAGTAAAAAATGTCGTATATTTGAACACACATTAAAAATTATTCACATGAAAAGCAATGATTGGAAAGATCGGTTGAATGTTGTTTATTCTACCAATCCAGATTTCAACTACGAGTGTATAGAGGAAGAAGAAGCCGAAACACTTCCCAAAAATCAACAGAGGCTTCGCATCAGCATGGAGAAGAAAGGCCGAGGAGGGAAAACGGTTACCCTTATCAAAGGCTTTATTGGCTCTGAAGAGGACTTGAAGGACTTGAGTAAACTATTAAAGACAAAATGTGGTGTAGGAGGCTCTGCTAAAGAGGGTGAAATCATTATCCAAGGCGACTTCAAACAGCGTATCATCGAACTATTGAAAGCAGAAGGATACACTCAAACCAAATAAAAGAGAGTGTGTCACATTATAAAAAATAAGTGGATGTGTATTTCGACACATCCACTTCATTATAATCTTGTTAAATTATTCAGCACGCAAAGTAAAGCGCTTGAATTCAACGATCTTCAATTCAGGATCAGTTTCCTTCAACACTTCTCTTACAGTCTTCTTGCCATCCATGATATCTTCTTGGTTGAGCAAGCAAACTTCCTTCAAGAACTTAGCCAAACGACCCTTAGCGATGTTTTGAATCATTGCTTCAGGCAAGTTAGCAGCCTTTTGTTCTGAAACAGTAGCGATGATTTCCTTAGCCTTCACTACATCTTCTTCAGTAATCCAACCCTTAGCCTTGTTACTTTCCATGTGATCTTCGCTATCTACATGTGCAGGGTTAATACCAGCCTTCTTCAAAGCAGCTTCAACAGCCTTCTGTACTTGTTCTGCCTTAGTCTTTTCGATAGCTACATTGATTTCTGTTTGCTTAATTGATTCAGAAACACCGTCTTCATCAACAGCAATCGGATTCATAGCAGCAATTTGCATAGCTACTTGCTTAGCCAATTGAGCATCTACATTCTTATTGAAAGCTACGATTGTACAAAGACCATTCTTACCTTGGTGGTTATATACTGATGTTGCAGCACCTTCTACGAAGCAATAGCCATCCAATTCCATCTTTTCGCCAGTGATACCGCTACGGTCAGTCACAGCATCTTGTACAGTACCGTTACCCATAGGCAATGCCTTCACTTCTTCCAAGTCCTTACACTTGTTAGCTACAGCAGCATCCAAAATATCTTGAGTCAACTTCACGAAATCAGCGTTGTTAGCAACGAAGTCTGTTTCGCACTTCAAAGCAATGATAGCAGCATATTCGCCAGTTGTCTTAGCCAATACACAACCTTCTGAAGCATCACGATCCGAGCGCTTAGCAGCAACAGCTTGACCCTTCTTGCGGATAATTTCCATTGCCTTTTCGATGTCACCGTTAGCTTCATTCAAAGCGTTCTTACAGTCCATCATACCAGCTCCACTCATTTTACGGAGCTTGGTGATTTCAGCCATAGTTACAGCCATAATTTCTCTATATTTAATAAGTTAATAATAGTCTTTAAAACAAAAGTAGTCAAAGTAATCAGTAGTTAAGTAGTCAGATGAATTTGACCACTCTCTTGTAGTAAGCCTAAACCTACTACTTAACTACTTACTACTTGACTACTTATTATATTAAGCTTCTTCTTCGTCCTTCATGAATGCAGCAGCCTTAGATGCGTTGATAGCATCTTCTTCTGACTTATCCATGCGAGCCTTAGAAGTTCTCTTCTTACCAGCCTTAGGAGCATTTTCGCCAGCAGCTTCCATATCTACCTTTTCAGCCTTTCTTTCTTCCAAACCTTCTGCCATTGCAGCGCAGCAAGCATCCAAAACGACTTCGATTGACTTAGTAGCGTCATCGTTAGCCGGGATTACGAAATCCACGTTTGAAGGATCAGAGTTAGTATCCACGATTGCGAATACAGGGATACCCAAACGGTTAGCTTCGCGGATAGCGATGTTTTCCTTCAACACGTCAACAACGAACAATGCAGACGGAAGACGAGTCAAGTCAGCGATAGAACCAAGGTTCTTTTCCAACTTAGCACGTTGACGAGAAATCTGAAGAACTTCTCTCTTAGAAAGGTTAGAATATGTACCATCGCTAGTCAACTTATCGATAGTAGCCATCTTCTTAACAGCCTTACGGATAGTTGGGAAGTTAGTCAACATACCGCCCGGCCAGCGCTCGATTACATAAGGCATATTTACAGATGCAGCCTTTTCAGCTACCACCTGCTTAGCTTGTTTCTTAGTAGCAACAAACAGGACTTTCTTACCTGATTTTGCGATTTGCTTCAAAGCTTCAGCAGCTTCATCTACTTTAGCAACTGTCTTATGGAGGTCAATGATGTGAATACCATTGCGTTCCATGAAAATATAAGGAGCCATTGCAGGGTTCCACTTTCTCTTAAGGTGTCCGAAGTGGCAACCGGCTTCCAATAATGTTTCGAAATTTGTTCTTGACATTTCTTTTTAATTCTTTAAATCGTTTACTTTCTTTTTTGTTTTTCTCAACCAACCATCGGGTAGTCTGTCAGAAAGAATCCCGGCGGTTTAGATACTAAACGCTTCTTAACCAGTTCTGAGTAAAACCGGATATTAACGTTTACTGAACTGGAATCTACGACGTGCCTTCGGCTGACCTGGCTTCTTACGTTCTACAGAACGTGGGTCGCGAGTCATGAAGCCTTCTGCACGGAGAGTCTTCTTGTCTTCTGCGTTGATCTTCACCAAAGCACGGGCGATAGCCAAACGCAAAGCCTGTGACTGACCAGTGAAACCACCACCGCAAAGATTTACCTTAATGTCATATTTTTCAGCAACTTCCAACTTGTTCAAAGGTTGCTTTACTACATACTGAAGAATAGTTGATGGAAAGTACTCTGCAAGGTCTCTCTTGTTAATAGTAATCTTTCCTGTACCTTCGCTAACGAATACGCGGGCAATAGCGCGCTTACGTCTGCCTAATGCATTAATTACTTCCATTCTTTATTATTTAAGTGCGTTAATATCAATTGTCTTCGGGCATTGAGCTTCGTGCTTGTGTTCGCTACCTGCATATACATACAAGTTCTTCAACAACTGAGCACCCAAACGGTTCTTCGGGAGCATACCCTTTACTACTTTCTTCAACAGCTTTTCTTCACCGTCCACCTTCTTGATCAATTCAGCAGGAGTGATTGAACGCTGACCACCAGGATAACCCGTGTAGTGCAAATACACCTTGTCATTCCACTTGTTTCCGGTAAATTTCACCTTGTCTGCATTGATGATGATAACGTTATCACCGCAGTCTACATGAGGAGTAAAGCTTGGTTTGTACTTTCCTCTCAACAGTTTCGCAACTTTTGAACCGAGACGGCCTACGACCTGATCGGTTGCATCAACAACAACCCATTCTTTCTGAGCTGTTACCTTGTTTGCAGAAATGGTCTTGTAACTTAAAGTATCCACTCTTAAATCTTTTTAAATTGTTAACTACTAAAAAACAGTTTTATCCTCGTGCGCCAACCGTTCCCGGACAAAGAATGATTAACACACTCAGAATTAATCTTTTATAAACTTTTGATAATAATCGGCTTGCAAAGGTACGACTTTTCTTTGAACTGACAAAACAATTGTAGTATTTTTTATTCTATCCACCTAAGCATCACGTAATAACAACTATCTATATAATATAAAGGTGGACATGCAATACACGCCCACCTTTATATTTATATAGTGTCTTATTCGTACTATCTCACCAAATCCTTTGGATATGCAGCCGGCATCTTCACCCGTTTCCAAGTTTCGTAATACCAGGAATCAATGTCATTACCTTCCTTATCCTTCTTTACAAAATACTTCACAATCATCACCTCGCCACCTTTCATTTCAAATTCAAGGACATTGTCAACACCCACCAATTGTGGAAGATGAAGATTCCTTTCCACATGTTCCGTAAATGCATTAGGAGCTGTTTGTTTGTAAGTACCCGAACCTATAATAATGGCACCACGGTTGGGTATCATTACCATATTCGTAAATTTTCCGTCATCCGAAAGAATTTTAAATGAGTTGCTCGGCTTCAACTCACCAGGTACCTCCGGATTCCCCGACACATAGAAGCACATCTGCCAAATACCATTCAGATTCGCCGATGCAAATCCACTTCCCACCTGAGCCATCGCTCTACTTCCAAACAGCATACATACAGCCGCAAGGATAAACAAATAACGCCGTTTCATAGTAATATATATTAAATTAACGAACTTCCGAAAGTGAATATACAAAACTATGAAAAGTTTTTTAAAAATCAAACTTTTTAAGACCAAGAATCTATATCATAATTAATTTAGGCACAAATTACACGAATTTACACGGTTTTAGTACATGTTTACACCAACTTTGCCGTGCAAACCGCACCTAAAAAAAGTGTGGATGCGTTTCGACAGCACCCACTTTAATATTTCTCTTGATTCTATTAGAATTCAGCATTACGCGGAGTACGCGGGAATGGAATCACATCGCGGATGTTAGCCATACCGGTTACAAAAAGCAGCAAACGTTCAAATCCGAGACCGAAACCCGCATGAGGACAAGAACCATACTTGCGAGTATCGAGATACCACCACATATCCTTCATTGGAATATTCAGTTCCTGAATACGGTTCATCAACTTGCCATAACTTTCTTCACGTACACTACCTCCAATGATTTCACCGATTTGCGGGAAGAGAACATCAGTACCTTGAACTGTCTTGCCATCTTCATTCTGTTTCATATAGAAGGCCTTGATTTCCTTCGGATAGTCGGTCATGATAACCGGCTTTTGGAAATGTTCTTCTACCAAATAGCGTTCATGTTCGCTGGCAAGGTCGCATCCCCAATATACAGGGAATTCAAATTTCTTGCCCTTGGCAATCGCTTCTTCCAGAATCTTGATACCTTCTGTATAAGGCAGACGAATAAATTCGGTATTCACTACCTTTTGCAAACGTTCAATCAAGCCCTTGTCTATCATCTTATTCAAGAATTCCAAATCATCCTTGCAATGGTCGAGCGCCCATTGTACGCAATACTTAATGAATTCTTCTTCCAAATCCATCAAGTCGTGCAAATCAGCAAAGGCTACTTCAGGTTCTACCATCCAAAATTCAGCCAAGTGACGTGGAGTATTGGAGTTTTCGGCACGGAAAGTAGGACCGAATGTATAGATAGCTCCCAAAGCGGTTGCGGCCAATTCGCCTTCCAACTGACCGGATACTGTCAAGCTGGCTTGCTTACCAAAGAAATCATCGTCATAAATAATGCTTCCATTTTCATCCTTCTTCAAGTCATACAGATTCTTGGTAGTAACCTGAAACATTTGTCCGGCACCTTCACAATCCGAAGCGGTAATAATCGGTGTGTGGAAATAGAAGAATCCATGGTCATGGAAGAACTGATGGATAGCAATTGCCATGTTGTGACGGATACGGAATACGGCACCGAAAGTATTGGTACGTGGACGCAAGTGGGCTATTTCACGAAGGAATTCCATGGAACATCCCTTCTTCTGCAATGGATATGTATTATCACATCCACCCAACACTTCAATTTCGCGAGCCTGAATTTCACCGGCTTGTCCTGAACCGATAGATTCCACCAATTCACCGTTTACACTGATACATGCACCGGTAGTGATTTGTTTGATTACTTCTTCATCAAAATTAGCCAAATCTACTACCACCTGTACATTATTTATTGTAGATCCGTCATTCAGTGCGATGAAATTAACTTGCTTGCTGCCACGACGAGTGCGCACCCAGCCTTTTACGTTAACCATTGCACCCCAATCACGGCGTTGCAAAAGGTCAACTATTTTTGTTCTACGAATCTTTTCCATTTCTATCTTCATCTTAAATTATTATTCAAATGAACCCATGCGGAGCATATTCACTTCCAATTCTGTCAAATAACGCCAGTCACCACGCTTCAAGCCTTTCTTTGTCAAACCGGCAAAGTATACACGGTCAAGTTTGCTTACCTTATAACCGAGCGATTCGAATATACGACGTACAATACGGTTCTTACCCGAATGGATTTCAATACCTACCTGCTTCTTGTCTGTTTCTGAAGCATAGCTGATGGCATCTGCATGAATTTCGCCATCATCAAGGGTGATACCAGCAGCAATCTGATCCAAATCGGACTTAGTTACGTTCTTGTCACAATATACGTGATAAATCTTCTTCTTCAAGAATTTCGGATGAGTCAATTTGGAAGCCAAATCGCCATCATTAGTCAACAACAGAACACCGGTTGTATTTCTATCCAAACGACCTACCGGATAGATGCGTTCCTTACATGCATCCTTTACATAATCCATCACAGTCTTACGAGCTTGTGGATCATCAGAAGTAGTCACACAATCCTTTGGCTTATTGAGCAACACATATACCTTGCGCTCAATATTTACTGGTTGGTCATGGAACTTCACTTCATCGGTACGCTTGATTTTTGTACCCAATTCGGTTACCACTTCACCGTTTACAGTTACTACACCTGCAGTAATGAATTCATCCGCTTCACGACGAGAGCAGATACCGGCATTAGCCAAGAACTTGTTCAAACGGATAGGTTCGTTAGGATCAGTCAAGATATCCTTGTATTCAATTTGCTTCTTGTGGCTGTATTTTGCGTTAGGATTGTATCCATTGGTACGCGGACGTTGCTGACGAGCAGGACGTTGTGAACGCTGATCACCGTATCCGCCTTGGTTAAAGCTGTTGGTACGAGGACGGAACGGACGTTGTTCACTACCTTCGGCATTGAAACGAGGGCGTTGAGGACGTTGTTCGCCATAGCCACCTTGGTTATAATTGTTGGTACGAGGACGGTAAGAACGCTGTTCACCACCTTCGCTATTGAAGCGAGGACGTTGAGGACGTTGTTCGCCATAACCACCTTGGTTATAATTGTTGGTACGAGGACGATAAGAACGTTGTTCACCACCTTCGCTATTGAAGCGAGGACGTTGAGGACGTTGTTCGCCATAACCACCTTGATAAGAAGAACGATACACGCGTTCGCCTCCTTGATTATAATTATTGGTACGAGGACGATACGGACGAGATTCGCCATCGTTATTGTATCGGTTGTAATTGGTATACTCTCTGTTATAATTTCTGTTGTAACCACCTTCACGGTTTTCGTTAGCAGAACCTTCAAATCTGCCTTCATTTTCGTTCACCATAATCTTATCTGTTTTTAATTAGTATATAGGGCCCTCTCGGGCATTCTTTTTCTCATTTATTACATTCCAGTATAGTTATGCGGAGTAATCACACGCAATTCTTTCTTGATATCTTCGCTCACTTCCAATGTTTCGATGAACTCCTTGATGGACGTTTCAGTGATAGCCTGATTGGTACGTGTCAACGCTTTCAAGGCTTCGTATGGATGTGGATATGCTTCACGACGAAGGATGGTTTGGATAGCTTCGGCCACTACACTCCAGCAATTGTCCAAATCTTCGTAGATAGCTTTTTCGTTGAGCAACAACTTACGCAATCCTTTCAATGAACTCTGGATGGCAATAACAATGTGTCCAAACGGAACACCCGCATTACGCAATACGGTAGAGTCGGTCAAGTCGCGTTGCAAACGGGATACCGGCAACTTGCTCGACAAATGTTCCAAAATGGCATTGGCCACACCCAAGTTTCCTTCGGCATTTTCAAAGTCGATGGGATTCACCTTGTGAGGCATAGCGCTTGAACCTACCTCGCCTGCTTTGATTTTCTGTTTGAAATATTCCATCGAAATGTATTGCCAGAAGTCGCGGTTCATGTCAATCATAATGGTATTGATGCGCTTCATGGCATCGAAGATGGCACCCAAATTGTCGTAGTTGGAAATCTGAGTGGTATACTCTTCTCTTTCCAAACCCAATTTTTCAGCAACGAACTTATTGCCGAATGCCTTCCAATCGTATGCCGGATAAGCCACATGGTGTGCGTTGTAATTACCTGTTGCGCCACCGAACTTAGCGGTAATAGGACAAGCCTTGAGAGTGGCCAACTGGCGGTTCAAACGATAAACAAACACCATCACTTCTTTCCCCAAACGAGTAGGAGAAGCCGGCTGACCGTGTGTCTTGGCCAACATCGGGATGTTTGCCCATTCTTCAGCATATGCTTGCAATTGGGCAATCAATTCTTCGATTAGCGGATAATATACCTGTTCCAACGCTTCCTTTATAGATAAAGGTATGGAGGTATTGTTGATATCTTGCGAAGTCAAGCCAAAGTGGATGAATTCCTTGTATTCTTCCAATCCGCCCAACTTATCGAATTCTTCCTTAATGAAGTATTCCACCGCCTTCACATCGTGGTTGGTCACACCTTCAATTTCCTTGATGCGTTGTGCATCGGCTTCAGAAAAATTCTGATAGATGGCACGCAAAGAATCAAAACGGGCATGATCCAATGTCTTCAACTGAGGCAAAGGAAGTTCACACAAAGTAATGAAGTATTCAATTTCCACCTGCACACGATATTTGATGAGTGCAAATTCCGAAAAGTAAGAGGCCAAGGCTCCCGCCTTCCCTCTATAGCGGCCATCAATCGGCGATATGGCCGTAAGCAAATCGAGCTCCATAAATGTATTCTTTCTATCTTGATAATTATCAGGGTGCAAAAATAACGCTTTTTATTGATTTAACGCACGAATGAGCCATAAAGTTTTTTAATGCAATGAAAATCACTTCACAAAGCCTTTCTTGGCCCACTTCATGCTATTCCACCGACGCACGAAAATTACACCGCGAATGTTCTCGTCGAGCAGGAAGGCAAACCACATGCCTACCAGTCCCCATCCCCAATGCAAGCCAAACAAATAGCCACAACCCACGGCTACACCCCATTGCATCACCACCCCCACATAGAAGGGATAATTCACATCACCCGTTGCACGAAGGGCATTGGTAGCATAGATATTGATGGCCTTTCCTATTTCGAGGATAATGTCTACATAAAGCACCATGACCCCCATGCGGATAATTTCCGGATTGTCGGTCAGCCAACCAAACATCGTCTTGCCCATCAAGGCCCAGATGCACGATAGAGTTACAGATACCAGCACCGACAGACGCATGACGTATTTGCCCAACAGATAAGCCCCTTTGATACGTTTTTTCCCTACCAAATGGCCGATGCTGATAGCTCCCCCTTGTGCCATGGCAATGGTAAAGAGGTAGACAAACATCACCACATTCACCACATACATGCGGGCCGCCAAAGCTTCATTGCCCAACATATTGATAAAGTAAGTGAGCACCACTTGCGAAAAGCTGTACGACATGTTCTCGCCTGCCGAGGGCACTCCAATCTTCAACAGATTCTTCAGTTCTATCCAGGGGAAAGGACGGAAATACTTCAACGGGAAACGGGAGATGTGCTTACGGAAAAGTATCACAAACAGAATAACCATCGATACACCACGGGCAAAGGAGGTAGAGATGGCCGCCCCTTCCACCCCCAAGGCAGGCATACCCCACTTACCGAATATCAATGCATAGTTGCCGATAATGTTCAACACATTGACCACTACCACCACAAGCATGGGATAGATGGCCTTGTCGGCGCTCTTCAGCGAAGCCGAGATAGTGAGCGAAATGGCCTGGAAGAAGGCAAAGGCACCTACTATCTCCATATAGCTTACGCCATACTCCATCAACTCAGCCCGAAGGCCCATCATGTGCAGAAGCCAAGGAGCACCGAAATAGAGCACAGCACTCACCCCCAAGCCTATCAGTATATTGAGCAACAAAGAAACGCCCACCACCTGAACCACCTTGTTGGGCAACTTGGCCCCCAAGTATTGCGAGCAGAGCACCGAGGTACCCATATTGATAATCTCGAAGATAAGGAAAGCAAACATCACCAGTTGGTTCACCACCCCCACGGCTGCTACTGCCTCGTCGGAATATTGGCTGAGCATAACGGTGTCCACCGCTCCCAGCATCATAATGAGAAGAGTTTCTATGAAGATAGGGCCCACCAACTTGGAGAGCCCTTTTTTGATTCCATTTTTCCGTTTGTTAAGGTTCATTTCTACGCTCTTTTTACCAGCGTGCAAAGTTACGAATATTTCTTCATATAAATGAGCAAAGCGTAATGCGTAACTGATGTTTTTTCAGTTTCCCTCATACGCATGCAATAATTGTCTTTTTCAGAATCGTATATTCATTTTTTTATTTAAGTTCGAAAAATGCCTTCACAAGTTTCACCGCCTTGTAACTACTTGATTTACATATTATATGGATGAAGGGAAAACGAGATTTTTGCTTTCACCTCCTTTCACCTGTCATTCATTGCTCTTTGGATAAAACGGTGCTTTATCGCGCGTAAAACATCGTTTTAAGAGGACTAACTCATCGTTTTCTTCCCCTTTCCACGGACACACGGTGAAAGGAGTGAAACCTCGGTGAAAGCTTGTGGCTTCACCCAAACTCACTATGCCATAATGAGTTAAGAGGCGGTGAAACTTGTGAAGGCATTTCTCAAACCTTTTTTTATTTTTTTCTCTTAAAGGGACTTCCGAAACATCATCCTTGCTCCAAATACTCCCGATACATCCGTTCTATCTCCGTTATGGGGATATCAAGCGTTTTTACCTGTCGGAAGAATTCGGGGAGTTCTTCAGTCAAAAACACTTTCTTACGGAGCGAAAGGATTACTTCGCGAGCACCAGGAGAGACGAAATAACCCAAGCCGCGCTTGTTGTAGATAATCTCCTGCCCTTGCAGATAGTCGAAGGTACGCACCACCGTATTGGCATTGACTTCCACCGTAGCGGCATACTCGCGCACCGAAGGGATACGCTCTTCCTCCTTATATTGTCCTTGCAGAATTTCATCGCAAATGCGGTCGGCTATCTGCAAGAATATCGATTTACTCTCCTTGAATTTCATAATAGACGGAATTTAGGTTTGATGACTTGGGTGCGGGTAAACACTTTATAGCTGAGCCACCAGTTGAGCATGATAAGGATACTAAGTAGAGCAATGACGAATGAAAGCATTCCTTTAGGGGTTATCCAAGACAAATTAGCTTCTATCCATTCAACAATAGCCTTGCCCTGTTCTGCCCCTATACCTTCTGCCATATATACCATAATAACCGCACAAGCGATACTGAAAACAAGCATGGCAACCAACACCTTCCAGAAAGAATGCTTATGCCAATAGCATCCGCCGAGGATGAAGAAAGAATGAATCCATAAAAGATACAGAAGTGCAGCAATATCCGCCAAATAATCCATTATACGGGATTCCATAGCACCAGGACCGCTATATTCCAATGCATCTATTATTGTAAACTGTTCCCATATAGCCGGCAGGGTAGATTGCTGGAAAGTATCCGGCAAATCAAACAACGGTAGGAAAAGATAACGTGTAGCTTCTGCCAGAAGCAAGGCACACACCACAACAATCACAAAGCCAATAGTTACGAACAAGGCACGAGCCACGAATTTCTCCAGCATCGTGGCCGGAAGCATCAGGTAAGAAATACGCTTATGCTGGCTGTTCATGGTTTCCATGATGTAAGAAGCATAGAAAGCACCACCAATCAGAAGTACAGCCACCAAACTTCCCAACACTAAATTTGCATAGTTCATAAACTCTATTTCGGGATACTTCATTGTATTCGAATCACCGGAGTAATTCATATACCCGAAAATCATCACCATCAGGAATCCCGCATAAGGCCCCAAGAAACGATAAAGGTTGGTTTTCCAGTTCTCCATCAAATCGCGCTTCATCACCAAACCGATGCGCGAAAAACTAAAATATTGATTTGTATCCATAACAGGCTCCTCTTTTTTACTTGTTAAACACGGTTTGAATCTTCTCTCTTTCAGCCAATAAGGCATTGAACAACACTTCTAAATTCATCTTGCTGTCTTCACCATAAGTATTGGGAAGTATCACACTGTTGCCTTGCACCGATGGTTGGATGTAGAATGCATCGTCTGTAGGCTCGTTCACACCCTGTTCGGCAAAATAGAGTTTCTCGCAAATACGGGCCACCGGCTCATTGAGCAACACTTTAGAGGCATCCATAATCACCACATGGTCGAGCAAACTATCAATATCCCGCACCTGATGGGTTGAAATAATCACCGACTTTTCTTCACTCATACCAGTTGCAATTACCTTTCGGAACTGGCTCTTCGAAGGAATATCCAGCCCATTGCTCGGCTCGTCCATCATCAGCAACGAGGTGTTGGCAGCCAAGGCAAAACACATAAAGGCTTTCTTCTTTTGTCCCATAGAGAGTTCGCCCAAGTGGATGTCTTCGTTCATATCGAAATCGCGCAAGCAATTGTTCAGCAATTCCTTGCTGAAACGGGGATAGAATGGCGCATTCAATTTGATGTATTGCTTCAAGCTCACATGGGGCAACGAAAATTCTTCGGGCACAATGAACATGTCCTGCAAAGTGAGCGGATAGCGAAGCGATACATCCACTCCTCTATAAAATACTTTTCCCGACTGAGGGCGCAACAATCCCGCCATCAGATAAAGTAAGGTAGACTTGCCGGTACCGTTCTTTCCCAACAATCCGAATACCGATCCCTTCTCCAAATTCAGCGAAAAGTCATCCAAGACTTTCTGCTTCTTACCGTAACCAAAGGTTACATGTTGTACTTCTATCATCATATCTTTACCTGTTAATTGAATTACCTTAGTGTATTAGTTGAATAGTACACCACAAAGGTAAAGATTCTTATGATATAAACAATAAGGTAGGCTAATGTTTAACCTACCTTAACAAATCCTTCTCTATTTACTTGATTCCTTCCATGGCTTTCAAGGCTGTTTTATTTTCCGGTTCTATGGCAAGAATCCGCGTCCAATAGGTTTTCGACTTCGGATAATCCTCTTGCACAAAATAATAATATCCCAAATAACTGAGGCACTCTATCAGCAGACTTTCCGATGCATCGGCTTTCCGTTCGAGGATAGCCAAAGCCGCTTCATAATAGGGTTTGGCCAATCCTTGTGTAGTTTCAGGGTCGAGCAAGGAATTGGTACGCGCCCGCCAGAAATGGCCCAAATAATTATCGGGAGCATATTCGGCCACTTCGGCAAAGGCACTATCGGCTTCCGACAGATAAATATGCTGATGCGCCAATGTTTTCGGGTCGGAAGCAGCAAAGTAATTCAACTGGCCATACATAAACAAATCGCCGGCATCCGATGGTTCCTTGATAGCTTCCATATACCTTTTGAAGGCTGCTATGGCATTGGGATAATCGGGTATTTTTTCGTATGTTTCGGCCATTTCCTTATAGATTTCCGGATGCTGGGCATTCATGGCCAATGCCTGTTTGTATTGTTGGATGGCATCTGTGTATTGTTCTTTGGCATCGAGCAATTTACCATAATACACATAATCCAAATATACCTGGTTTTGTTTGTCGGGAGAGGTGAAGAAAACCTTAGCGGCTTCCAATCCTTCGTCAATCGCTTCGAGCTCATAATTGTTGTACATGGCAAGTCGTTGCAAAACAAGATTGTCCGGTTCCATTTGCAACCCCTCCTTCACCATATCCAAGGATTGTCCATACTCCTTGTTCAGATACAACAAAGTTGCATAACGGACAAAATCCAGGGACGACGGGGCTCCCTTCTCCATAAAATCATTGTAGGCGGTTATCGATTTGCCATATTCGCCCATAGTATAATAGATATCACCCAATTGCTTCTGAATCCGAATATCATCGGGCATCCTGTTTTGCAGACGTTGCAACATATCCAAAGATAATTGGGGGTTCACTCTTTGATACAATTCCGCATACTTCAGATAAGCCTCACTACAATCCTCATCGAAATAGATGGCCTGACTATAATCACTGCTTGCTTGATTCAGATCGTTACGCGCCATAGCTACATTGCCACTCAACAGATAGGCATCGGCATACTTATTGTCCACTTCTTTGGCCCTTTGTGCATAGACAGAAGCCATATTGTATTCTCCCTCCTGCAAATAAGCCTCTCCTATATCGACCAGCAAAGCCGTATTCCGCTTGTTCTTTCCTTTCAGCAATTCTTCAAACACATTCTCTGCGGCTTGGGGCTGACTTTTTATCAATGTAGCTGCCTGGTTCACTTCTTCTGTCCAGGCGACCGTATTTGTAACTTGTGCCCATAAGCATACACTCAGGTACAAGCCCATCATTGTCAATACATACTTTTTCATAATGTTTTCTTTTATCATATCTGTAACTTAAAAGTAATGGGAACGGTATAATATACCGGAACAT